>DQCG01000301.1:0-2718 GCA_003533825.1 Phycisphaerales bacterium | reverse complement strand
AACTTCGGCGTCAGCGGCGCGACACTGCTCAAAAACGGCGACCTGCCCTACTGGAACCAACAGGCATTCAAGAACGCCCTGGCCTATAATCCCAACGTCGTCATAATCAAACTCGGCACAAACGACACCAAGCCGCAGAACTGGAAATACAAAGACCGGTTCGCAACCGATTACTCAGATATGATCGACCGCTTCGCCGAGCTGCCGAGCAAGCCACGCATCTGGATATGTAAGCCGGTACCCGCCTACGGCGAGCGATGGGGTATCAGCGAGACAATAGTCAAAAATGAAGTCATCCCCTTAGTCAATCAAATCTCCCGCAGCAAGCACGTCCCGGTCATAGACCTGTACGAACCGTTCAGCGGAAAGTCGGAGTTGTTCCCCGACCAGATTCACCCGAACGCCGAAGGGGCACACGGCATCGCGAAAGAAATTTACGCCGTACTGACCGGCCTGCCCTGGATGGCCACATTCGAGCCTGCCCCCCTGCCGCAGGTACTGATCATCGGAGATTCCATTTCAATCGGCTATTTCAAACCGCTGCAGGAGCAACTCAAAAACGTCGCCGTCGTCAGTCACAATCAAGGCAACGCTCAGCACACCGCCAACGGACTCAAAAGACTCAACGAATGGCTGGGCAGCACTCGCTGGGACGTTATCCATTTCAACCACGGCCTGCACGATCTAAAATACGTCGATGCCCGCGGTCGGAACACCTCCGTCGAAACCGGCAAGCAGCAGATACCCATCGACGAGTATGAGAGAAATCTCGACAAGATGGTCCAAAGGCTCAAAAAGACCGGGGCAAAATTGATTTTCGCAACCACAACACCAGTGCCGGACGGAACCGGAATCCGCGCCAAAGGCGACGCCGTAATATACAACCGCGCTGCCGAAACGGTCATGAAGCAGCACGGCGTTGCGATAAACGACCTGTATTCATTCGCCCTGCCGCGATTGAAAGAGATTCAAAGAGACCAGAACGTACACTTCAATCCGCAAGGCTCCGAACTGCTCGCCGAACAGTGCGCAAAGAGTATCCTCAAAGCCCTCGAATCCGAATAATCCGATAGATGCCATGAATGATATTGATATATAAGGACAAAACCCCCTGCGGTGCAGGGGGCTAACTTTTGTGGTGGCGCTGAACGTATTTGATTCTTGTTTCTAAATCGTTCTGATTATAACAATACCTTTTGTCGTAACCTTTCGTCCATACTTTCTCGACAAATGCGTATCCTCTTAATGCTTTCGTGGCCGCCCTCTTGAATCGTCCAACATAATACCCGCATCTTTCGTCCTTGCTCTCGGCAACGATATACACATGATTACTGCATACTGCTATCGCAAACACTTTTTGACCGATCTTATCCGCTTCGTTAAGGATTGCATTTTCGACCGTTTTACGCAATGTTTTAGGAATCAAGATTTTATCATGCTTGAGTAATTCTTCGTTGGTTTTTTCTAATTGAGCGTTTGCCCCCAATGTAATTCCATTTTTGACATAACCCCTCTTATCTCCCTGCAACCATGTCCCGTAAGTAGTCCAGGTCGCCATAAAACCAATCATTCCCGCCATATCAAAATCACAACTTTAGCCCCCTGCACTGCAGGGGGTTCTATTCTTAACGTCATTCACAATACCCTGCACCGCAGGGGGTTTTCTTTAATTATAAACATGTCCCACAGACCGCAAAAAGTATCCTTCAATTATAAGCATGTTAAATCCATTAAAAAGTTGCCATCCATGTCGTCAGAGTTCTCATTTATATTGTTCACCTCGCAAGGAAACGGATGCATCAAAACCTAAATCAATAGCCTAATCCCTTTCACCCTAATTAATCCCCGTAGTTTGCCAGGAACTCCTTGCGGATATGTTCGGGAATCGGCTTTACGAAGAAAGGGAGAGGGGGCAGTCTATCTATGGCTTGTTCTGCACTATACCACCAGTTGTTCAAAGTATCTTCAATTGCTTGCTGTGTAGAGCAATCATTGATTGCGAGTATAGCGACTTCATAATATCTGTCGGCCCACAAGCACCAATTGAGCGAATATTCAGAAAAAACAACAAAGCGGCTCGCAATGAAGCACATAGCGTCCCCTGTGCCCTCTTTTGGAGATACAGAGAGTATTTCAAGAATGTCTTCCTTCTCAGCCTTAGGATCGGTAAGAACTGTGCCATACCGATTGCACCACGAGTAGTAACTTTCAGGATCGGGATCCAATACCATAAACACGATCTGGCCTATATTGGGCTTTCTTGCCAACATTAAGACGTGCTCCCAGTACGGCCCCCTTAAAGTGAACAGCATGTTATACTCTGCAAAGTAATAGTAATCAAAGTTTGTCTTAAAAACCATAGCCGGGACTGTTCTATCAATTTCCACCAGCCTATTACAAATGTTCTTAGCGTGCTCGAATTCTTCAAGGGAATCGACATATTCTAACATACTCTATCAGTCCTTTCTATTTCCCAACCAAACGACTCTTCATAATATAACTTCTATGGAATACAAGGAGAATTAAATACCCCCTGAGCATTTTCTTCCCGTAAGCTTTTTTTCCGCCTAAAACTCACGTTTTTACTCCTGCTTTTTACTCTTCGCTCAAGGTTAATTTTTCAAATAATACACTTTACACTCTACTCACAGCCAACACAATCGGCTCTTGTAACTATTACAGCGTTTCTCGCAGGCTAAATGTTGATAACAAAATTGA
>DQCG01000499.1:964-3308 GCA_003533825.1 Phycisphaerales bacterium | reverse complement strand
ACGTACAACTATGGCCAGGACAGGAAAAAGGCAGCCGAACAGGGCAAGTATCGCTACAGATTCGATCTGCCCGAGAGATGGAAAGACAAGACTATCCATATTGTCTTCGAAGGTGCGATGACCGACACCCAGGTACGGATCAACGGTGTCTCTGCCGGGCCAAAACATCAGGGGGGCTTCTACCGCTTCAAATATGATATTACCGAGCATGTCAAGTTTGATGCCGGCAATTTACTGGAGGTAACTGTCAGCAAGGTCTCATCTGATCCAAGCGTAGAAGCGGCCGAGCGCAAAGCCGACTACTGGGTGTTCGGAGGAATCTATCGGCCGGTCTACCTGCAGGCCTTTCCCCGGCAGTTCATCGAACGCTCAGCCATTGACGCCCGGGCGGACGGCACTATCTCCGTCGACGTGTACTTCAATGGTATCACTTCCGCCAACCAGATTACCGGGATGGTTTTAGATCCGGACGCCGGTGGCGGAGGCGTGTTATCTGCAAACCTGTCCCCGGATCAAAAGAAAGTGACTCTCAAAGGAAAGGTCACGGGCATTAAAGCCTGGACCGCGGAGACACCGCACCTCTACAATCTGGAGCTGTCTCTTAGAACCGACAGCGCAATTGTTCACAAAACCACAGAACGTTTCGGTTTTCGCACGTTCGAGGTTCGTCCAGGAGACGGCTTGTACCTGAATAGGCGGAAGATTCGACTCAAGGGGGTCAACCGGCACTGCTTCTGGCCCGACTCGGGCAGGTGCCTCAGCCGGAAGGTCAGCTACGACGATGTTCGCCTGATCAAGCAGATGAATATGAATGCCGTGCGGATGTCGCATTATCCGCCGGACGTGCATTTTCTTCAGGCGTGTGATGAGCTTGGCCTTTACGTGCTGGACGAGCTGGCCGGCTGGCAGAAACCGCCTTACGACACCGGGATCGGAAAGAAACTCGTTAAAGAACTGGTTACGCGGGATGTAAGTCATCCGTGTATTCTGTTCTGGGACAACGCCAACGAGGGAGGCTGGAACCGGGAGCTGGACGGTGAGTTTGCATTGTACGATCCGCAGAAGCGGACTGTTCTGCATCCGTGGGAGAATTTCAACGGTATCGATACCGACCATTACGAAAATTACGAAAGGACCAAAAAGAAGCTTAGCAGTTCGACGCTTTTTATGCCGACCGAGTTTCTTCACGGCCTGTACGACGGCGGGCTCGGGGCGGGGCTGGACGACTGGTGGAATCTGATGCTGAATTCACCGCTTGGCGCCGGCGGATTCCTGTGGGCCTTAGTAGATGAGGGAGTGCTCCGGACTGACAAAAACGGCGTGATAGACACCGACGGCAATCATGCACCTGACGGTATCGTCGGGCCGTATCGACAAAAAGAAGGCAGCTTCTACACGATCAAAGAGATTTTCTCACCGGTTCATATCGGCCTGCAGAAACTGCCGGAAGATTTCTCCGGGCGAGTCGAGGTAGAGAACCGTTATGGTTTCACGAACCTGCAAAAGATTCGATTCGACTGGAAGCTGGCGCAGTTTCCGAAACCCTGGGAGGACAAAAACGAGCACACAGTCGTCAATGCCGGGACTGTGCCTTCACCCGGCGTGAAACCCGGCGGCCGGGGCGAATTGGAGCTGGAGCTGCCGGAGGCTTGGCGAGAGGCCAACGTGCTTTACCTGACGGCTTCAGACACCTCGGGCAATGATGTCTGGACGTGGTCCTGGGAAACCCGGAAAGACTGTGCTACGTGCCATCAGTATATCGCGCAGGGAAGTAAAAAGAATGCTAAAATCAAAGTCATCGAAAATAAGCCGGCACTCGTCGTCAAGGTCGATGGTTTGAGTCTGTCGTTCGATAAGGAAACGGGAGAATTAGCGAAGGTTGAAAAGGACGGCGCGCAGATTTCGTTCAGCAAGGGACCGCGGCTCATTGATGGTCAAAGCAGGCTGACCGAACTGAAACACTGGCGCCAGCAGGACAATATATTCGTCGAAGCCAAATATGAAAGTGGTCTGAACTCCGCAACGTGGAAGGTGTATCCGAGCGGCTGGATAAGACTGGACTATCAGTATGAACTCGAAGGCCGGTTCGACTTGATGGGAGTGGCGTTCGATTATCCGGAAAGTAAAATGATGAATATGAGATGGGTGGGAAGAGGACCTTACCGAGTCTGGAAAAATCGAACCGGGGGAGGGCGGCTGGATATCTGGAACAACGATTACAAGGATCATACTCCCGGTCTGACCTGGGACTATCCGGAATTCAGAGGCTACTATACGGGCTGGCACTGGGCCGTCTTTGAAACGCAGGAGGGAAAGATTACTTTGCTCAACGGTACGGAAGATA
>DQCG01000499.1:0-878 GCA_003533825.1 Phycisphaerales bacterium | reverse complement strand
CCGGCTATCGGAACAAAATTTATCAAGGCTTCCGGGCATGGGCCACAAAGCCGCAGGAACGAGGCATCGGGCAAATACAAGGGCACTGTCTGTTTCTATTTTGAGGCTGGCGGATAATAATGAATCGAGTTGCGTAAGGTCCTGCTATCCGTATTCTTCATGGATGTATTTACGCAACAAATCTGCTAAATCGTGTCGGAGTGCTTTGGCCGACTGGCCGGCGGCTTTTGCCGCGGCGGTCGTGAGATGAAAAAGCCGGCACAGATCTCGAAAAGAAGGCCTGATAAAGCAGAAAGTTACGGTGCCGAGATAAGCTCGAAGGCAGGGCCGGTCGGCTTTACGCTCGGCGAGCCATATTCGCAGCATTCGTTTTACCTTGCCGCTCGGATCCGGTGCAAAACGCATATAGTCCGGGTCGTGATCATAGATGATAGTGTGCGTACTCGTCCTGACCCACGCACTGCGCTGCTCTATATGAAAAAACATATCAGCCATCTCCGGCCTCTGATATTCACGACCATCCCCAAAGCCTGCGGCTTTGAGGCTGCCACACGTTTTACATCAATTCTATCGGGTGGCAGCCTCATCCCGATTGTTGTTCATCGGGATGGGGATGACTTTTTCTTGGGTAAACGCATACAAAAACTGAACTCACTTCCGATAAAATTGCGGCATCTGTGATTATTTTGAAGACTACTCGCCCATAAGCTCGGCCACCTTGGGTTCCATGGCTTCGACCCATATCTTGTAGCCCACTTCGTTGGGATGCAGATAGTCCGGCATTATCTTCTTGGTAAGAAAGCCTTCTTCAGTCAGGAACTTATCGTTGATATCCAGGTAGTGAATCATCTTGCCGTCGGCGATCTTCGAAGCCAGCA
>DQCG01000113.1 GCA_003533825.1 Phycisphaerales bacterium | reverse complement strand
CGTCTGAGAGACCATTCGATCCGCAGAGTCCCCGTAACTTCAGACGGTAAAGTAACGGGTATTATCAGCAGAGCCGATATTCTCAAATGCATCCTGCAGTTATCGCAGGAAGCATGTCATGCCGGCAGCGAATAAGTAGAAATACTAATTCCTCAACATGAGCGGCGGTCTCACTCGCCTGCCAGAGTGTTATACTGTTTAATTCTTCACAGTGAGACTCGCCTCAATATACCGCATGCATCTGCGGGCCCTGTGCTCCAATGTAGCCAGCGATCTATTGAGCTGCCGGTCTTTCGTGTCTCCCGATGTCCGCATGAGCCGATCGATGACCAGGTGGAGCTTGGTAAGATGACGCTCCGTAGTAACGCTTTGAGTATCCCACCGCTCAAGTCTTTCCTCAACATCTTCGATATACTCGACAATCCGTTTGAGCTCTGCTCTCTCCATAGAAACCTCCTCTGAGAGAAGCGTTAGTTGCCCATTGTGGCCACCCGTGTTGTTGTTATAGCGAAGAAGAGTTGTATTCTCCGACATGAACGCTCCTTCGCGACAGAATGCGGCCCACGATATTCGGGCATCTTATTAGCACCCTCTCGTTGCTTTCAGACTTTTGAATAAGCCTCTTTATTGTGGAAGAAGACCTAATGCAAAATAGAAAGAAGCCCTCTCACCACTTCTATTTGTACAGACTTTTCATAGAAGTCAATCTATTAGTACAGATTCTACCCGTATTTTCTATTGTGGAAAATACGTATTTTTGTTTTTTTTTATTTCTCGCTGCCGTTTTTATCGCCTGATGCCGCGATTGCCTGACTGATGGCTTGTATATAAGTTTGATGCAGCTCGTTTAGCTCTTTTTCGTCCGCCGTCAAAGCCCTGGTAAAATCAGATGAAGGAAGCTTAGGTGTTGATTTCTTCAGTTCCGGCAGGTGCGCCGCCAACGCCTTAAACTCACGACCCCAGTCTTTGAGCGCCAAGTCGGCCTTGACCAGGCCGGCATACAGGCTGATATCTCTCGATTCGGGTGTATCCGCAAAGGGCCAGGATAGCCACCCATCGGCCAGTGAACGTGAGGCCTCGATTTCGCCGACAATCCAGCGAGCCTGCTGCCGCTCACTGAGGTAAGGATGATGCTGGGGCGCCCCGCCGCCGTACCATCCAAATTCGGCCAGGACCACCGGCTTGCCGGTATGACAATAGGCTAAAACACCTTGCAGGTAGCTCATGTTCTTCTGCCATTTGATGTCCGATTCGAACGGGCTGCCCATAGTCGGATAGAAATGAATAGTCACGAAATCGAGCCAGCGAGCCTGCCGGCGAGGATTGAACGCGGCATAACGGTTCGGATTGCCCGGACGAACCAGCGGATACGACCATTGGATATAGCCAACAGTAACCAGATGAGTCGGATCCGCCCGCCGAATAGCCTCAACCTGCCGGCGCACCCACTCATCGGCCAGATGCTCTCGAAAAAGCTGCCAGTCGCGCAGCCTCGAACTTCCGGGATCGGGCTTATTCTCCGGTACTGCCACATTGCCCCATTCGTCGGATTTGGCCTCTTCATCACTCCAGGCAGCCTTCCAAGCTTCCTGGTTTCCATAGGTATTCCGCAGCCAGGCGTTCCACAGCGGACGCCATTGTTCGAGAGACCACGGCAGGTGCGGCTCGTTAAGGAGGTCCCACGCAAAGATTGCCGGCTCGCCCCGGTAGCGCCTTGCCACAACATCCCAGAAACGCTCGAGTGCCTCCAGTGCGGCCTGGCCTGCGAATCGGTCCGGCTTCCAATAGGCTGGCTGGCCCTCCCAGTGGTCGGGGCCGGTAAGTATCAACCGAACGCCCTTCTCGCGAGCGATTTCCACAAGCATATCCAGCTTCTCAAGAGCCGACTCTTCAATCTTTTCCGCCGTGGGTTGAAAACTGCCGGCGGTCAGGAAAACACGGGCACAATTAACACCCATCCCTCTCATCACGCGAAAGTGCTCACGGACCTTTGCGGCGTCAAACTGCCGCCAGATTTTCGGCGCCCAGCCCGTATGAGGATCGTAATAGTTCGTGCCAAACGGAATGTAGGGTCGCCCTGAATCACGCTCCGCAAAACCCCGGCCGTCAGGTGAAACCTCCACCAGATCCATGCTCGAACGATTTGCCGCTACGTCCGCGGCGGAAAGCCAAATGCATACGAACATAACAACAACGATGATCCGGCTTTTCGCAAATAATCCCGGAACAGGACTTAAAGAACATCTAAATCTTCGATTCATCGCTCGATATCTCCTGTTGTACGCCAACCTGCCCGTGCTTGTTGCGCAGTGATTCGCATACAGGCTCAAATCCGGCATTTCGAACCTTTTGCCGCTGGTTATCAGTACGCGCTCCAGAGATATAATACCTGCGGTGTGCCAAGCTCGTAGAGCGTCGATCTGTCGAGTTTCAACAGGTTCGGCTTGCGGTAGCTCAAAAAGTCACCGAATGAAAAAGGCTTACGATATTCTACCACCTGAGCATTTTCAATTCCCGCCAGGGATTTAACTAAATCGATTGCCTCATCCAGATAGCCAATATCATCTATGAGCTTTTCGTCAAGGGCCTCCTGCGCACCGTAAATACCACCGTCAGCCAACCGTCTGACCTCGTTTGAGCTAAGCGATCCCTTTCTCCCTTCAATAATAACTTGCACGAATCTCTCGAAAGCGGGAGCAATTAGCTTATCCTGCATATATTGAAGCTCTTCCGGCGTTGGCTCCCTGAACGAACTTGGCCAATCCTTCTTTTTGCCCGACTTGACAGTAACCGGTAGAACGCCGAGCTTTTCTTCCAGCAGCTCCTGAACCACAAGATACCAGCTT
>DQCG01000315.1:410-7194 GCA_003533825.1 Phycisphaerales bacterium | reverse complement strand
TGCATGTCCCGATGAGGGAACGACATCGTACGGGCCATATAGCGAGTCTGTACGGATTTCTCGCTCAATGAATACATCATCTCGGATAGGGACGGTTCATCGGTGGGCTTAATCGGCCTGAAGAATATCTGCGTGCCGTCCCGTAACGTATCATACTTTTCCAGCTCTTCCGGATATGCCACCTGCTCCCAGGATAATTCGATCTGGTCTTCGTAGAGATAGTTTTGAGCCTTCGCCGCCTGGATGAGCCCTTTTCTGAATTTCGGATGCGCTATATGGATCAGATCCATGACCCTTTCCCTGATACTCTTGCCGTGCAGGTAGGCGATTCCGTATTCGGTCACAACATAATGGACGTCGCCCCGCGTCGTAACCACCCCGGCGCCTTCGGTCAGGTGCGGCACAATCCTGGAAACCTCCCCTTTCTTGGCAGTCGACGGCATAGCAATTATTGCCTTGCCGCTCCTGCTGCGCGCCGAGCCGCGGATGAAATCGACCTGTCCGCCGATGCCGCTGTAGAATTGATAGCCCAGCGAATCGGCGCATACCTGGCCTGTCAAGTCAATCTCCAGACCGACGTTAATTCCAACCATCTTCTCATGCTGACTGATAATGTAAGGGTCATTGACATACTCGGTAGGGTAGAATTCGAAAAAGGGATTGTTGTTGACGAAATCGTAGAGCCGCTTCGAGCCCATACAGAAACTGGCGACAACTTTGCCCCGGTTGAGAGATTTTTTAGCACAGGTGATCGCCCCGCACTCGATCAGGTCGATAATCCAGTCACTGAACATTTCGGTGTGGACGCCGAGGTCTTTTTTATCTTTCAGGAATTCAGCCAGGGCCTGGGGAATCCTCCCAATCCCGCACTCAATTGTGCTGCCGTCTTCCACGAGCCTGGCGATGTTCTGGCCGATGTGGCGCAACGTTGAAGTCGGATTTTGTTCCGCAACCACGATGATGTCTTCATCATGAGGAACCAGCATGTCTATCGCGTTGACGTGAATGAAACTGTCCCCGAACGTACGAGGCATCCGGCTGTTGACCTGCGCAATCACGTACTTGGCATTTGCGGCGGCAGATTTGACGATATCCACAGAAACACCGAGACTGCACAGGCCGTTAACATCAGGTTCCGACACGCTGATCAGTGCAACATCGACGGGAATCCGCCCGGTCTCGAACTCGTGAGGTATCTCTGACAGGAAGATCGGGGTATAATCTCCGATCCCTTTGTCCAAAGCATGCCGGACGTTGTCGGCGATAAAAAAACTGTTCATCTTGAATTTCTCGCGGAATCTCTCATCCGCATAGGGAGCCGTCCCCATCGTCAAAAGATGAACAATGTGAGCGTCATAGATTTTGCTCGAATGCTCGACCAAAGCGTTCACGAGATGCTGCGGCTGGCCGCAACCGGTTCCGATAAATATACTGTTGCCGGACTTAATCAGCTTCATCGCAGCCGGCGCAGTGCCCTTCTTGTCCTTATACTTCTGTGTCCAATCAAAATCCTGCATTCTTACGTCTCTTTCTAAACCTGTTCCACACTTATTCTTGCATCTACGGCTATCGCCGTGGTACCCGCCGGACCGACAACATACGGATTTATGTCCATCTCCTGGATCTGGGGAAATTCCGTCACCAGTTGTGAGAGCCTCTGCAAACCTTCGGCAATTATCTCGATGTCCACACCCTCCTGGCCGCGGACCCCTTTGAGCATGTGATAAGTCCTTGTGTTAATGAGCATTTGCTTTGCCTCTTCGGCCGTCAGCGGCGCCAGGTAAAACGACACGTCCTTCAGGACTTCCACCATGATGCCTCCCATCCCGAACATCATCAGTGGACCAAAGTGCGGGTCGCGATTCATGCCGAGAATCACCTCTTTTCCGCCGCTGCACATTTCCTGCACGAGCACGCCGAGAATGTCGGCATCGGGCAGCTTTTTCGGGATTCGATACATCATCAGGTCGAAGGCATCCTTAACTTCCTTTTCACTGTTCAGGCCAACCTGGACTCCGCCAACGTCGGACTTATGCAGAATATCCGGCGACCATATCTTTAGCACGACGGGGAATCCGAGCTGTTGGGCAATATTTGCCGCCTGCCCGGCTGTGGTGGCGACGGACCCTTTCGGGGTTACGAAACCATAAGCTTCGAGAATTTCCTTAGATTCGGTTTCTCCGATTTCCCGGACGTTTTGGCGAAAATGTCTTTCGATTATGTTTTCCACCTTGCGGCGATTGACCGGAAAGAGCTTGACGACCCGCTTGGGTCGTGTGTGCCACCTGACATAGTCCGCCATCGCCTTGATTGTCGCGACGGCACTTTCTGGAGCATCATACTGCGGTATCTTCCCCTGCCGTAAAACCTTTACTCCGTCCCGGACCTTCTCGGCACCCAGGAAACAGGCAAGAATCGGTTTGTTGCGTTTTCCACCGCCGAGCTTTACCAGCGCTTTAGCAGTAGCCACAGGCTCGGTCATTGCCTGGGGCGTCAGAAGCACCAGGACGATATCAACATTCGGGTCACCGAGAACCACGTCCAGAGCGAACTCGTACCGGTCCGCAAGCGCATCTCCCAAAACGTCAACGGGATTATTAAAATTTGCCGCCGCCGGCAGCCTGGAAGCCAGCGTCTGGATAGTTTCATCGGCGAGTTTTGCAAAGGAAAGCCCCACTCTTTCGATGGCGTCGGCAGCCATAATTCCCGGTCCACCGGCATTGGTAATTACGGCGACACTCGGTCCTGCAGGAAGCGGCTGATCTGCAAATGCCTGGGCATAATCAAACTGCTCTTTGATTGAATCGCATCGGATTATCCCGGCCCGCTCAAACACACATTCGTATGCCGTCTCGCTGCCTGCCAGGCTGCCGGTATGCGATGAGGCAGCCTGCGCGCCCGCCTGCGTGCCGCCGGACTTCATCAGCAGGATCGGCTTATAGTGGGAAATTCGCTCCGCCTGGTTAACAAAAGCATTGCCGTCGGTAATGCTTTCGAGATAGCCGGCAATTACTTTGGTATCCCGGTCTTCTCCAAAAGCCTTTATCACATCCAGCTCGTCCACGTCCGCCTTGTTGCCGATGCTGACAAGCTTGCTGAATCCGATGCTGCCGGCGTTAGCCATATCAAGAATTGCGGCAAGCAACGCTCCTGACTGCGATAGATAGCCGATGACACCTTCTGCCGGCAAGTCTCCGCCGAAACTGGCATTGAGCTTGTTTGCCGGCGCGATCACACCGAGACAGTTGGGGCCGATAACTTTGATGCCCGCCTGTCTTGCTATGTTAACGACCTGTTTTTCAAGCTCACGCCCTTCTTTGCCAACTTCTTTGAAGCCGGCGGTAATAATGATGACCGACTTTACTCCGACCTTAGCGCACTGCTGCATCATTGCAGCGACAAACTTGGCCGGAATAATAATGACCACAAGATCGGGGATATTACCGATGGATTTAAGGTCGGGGTAGCACTTTAATCCTTCAATGGTATCGGCTTTCGGATTGACCGGATATATTGTACCCTCGTATCCGGCCTCAATCATATTTACTAAGATTTCGTAACCGACTTTGCCCTTTTGGCGGGAGGCGCCAACGACGGCAATCGATTCAGGATTGAAAAAACTTTCAAGACTCATAACAAACGGTAACCCTTTCTAAACAAAGTAAATTCCCACGATAAAAGGGGTATTTTATCCTGTCGGGAGTGCGTTTGCAAGTCTTTTCATTACGACCGAACACTTATACCAATTCTGCTTAAGATTTGCACCTTTGTCATTTCGACCGGAGGGCCACAAAGTGGCCCGAAGTGGAGAAATCTATTAAAGAACAGATTTCTCGACTCCGCTTCGCTGCGCTCGAAATGACCCCAACAAGTGCATTTATTATGTACAATTGATATTAGGCGTGATTTGTCAGGATGATTATTTCCCCGGGCAGTACATTTCGAATACTAACAAACACCCTGCCATCCGCGGTTCTGTTGACCGGTATCTCCGAGCCTGCCGCGTGCGAACCCGAAAATCCATGCATATCGATAACCTGCGCTGAATTCAGGATAACCGTCATCGTGCCGGGATCGCCCGAATTGAGCTCTGCATCCACCATCACATCGGCTCCCCGCTGCCCGGTACCATTGGCGTTGAGCACACAGAGCAATTCCTCATCGTCCAGGATTCGCGACCAGGCAACGATTTCACCGGGCCCGTAGAAGTCGAAGGGCTTGTTCAAAAAGGATATGCAGCGGAGATACTGCCTGCCGCAGCGTAGAGCCGGATATTTACTCCGAAGCTCAGCAGCCGCAGCAATTCGCTTGTACACCGGATGATTTTCATCGAAACAGTGGCGGCCCGCCGTCCCGAAGGCACCGAAACCGGGCAGATTCATATCCAGCTCTTGCAGGCCGGCTGTCCCGGACGCTCTTGGATGCTCCGGACCAAACATTGCCTCGCGCAGGTACTGGTCCGAGCCTTTCCATCCCGGCAGCCATTTCCTCTCGGATTGCTCGGGGCCGGCCAAGGCCTGCTCTGACCCGTAATAGATACATGGAATGCCCAGTGTGAATAACTGCAAAGCCACGCCCGCGGTGACCTGGTGCTCGCAGGAGGCCTCGCTTGAAAATCGGATTTTGTCGCCGTAGATGTGGTCATGGTCGTCGAGAACGGAAACATGCCGCCCGCCCACATTGCGGTGCGAGCCCATCCCTGCGTCACCGGGATCGAAACCGTCAAAATAATCTTTGGGAGATCGCAGGCCTTTAGCAACACCGTTGAGAATCGGGCACATCTCTCCGATATCCAATGCGGCGGTGAGATTACGATTGAGAGCATCGAGATAGTAGTCCTGGGCATAATCTCCGCCGGAGATCTCGCCGACGAGGAAGAAATTCTGCTTGCCGATATTCGCTGCGAACTCTTTGACGGCGCCGCAAAAATTCCGTGCCTGCTCTTCAGTCACATGCTTGAGGGTATCGATGCGGAATCCGTCGCAGTCCGTCAGAGCCATCCAGTATTTATAACATCGTGCCAGGTCGCTCAACACGCATGACCGGTCAAGATCAAAATCCCTCAAATCGCAAAAATCGGAACGCTTGTGCTCGGCGTTTGGATCGTCAATACTGCCCTTGCTCATATCGCCCGTTCCAGCCCGCGTGTAGCAGTCCTTATGCTGCAGCTCTCTCGGCCAGACTCCGTCTTCGTCCGCCGCGATATCGGGGACGGGCCGGCCCCGGCCGTCGCGCCACGAACCAAACGGATAGCTGCCGTCGGGTTTATAAACGGCTTCGTAAATCCCGCCGGGTGTATCAGGCCGATAGAGCCAGTTGGCGCCCGAGTGATTGAATACAACATCGAGAATAATGCGTAAACCTTTTTCGTGGGCCGCGGCCACCAGCTCGACAAGATCCTGCCGGCTGCCAAACCGGGGATCCACATCCAGAAAATCCTGAATGCCGTAACCATGATACGTGTCCAGATGTCCCCGCTGCTTGAACACGGGACTAAGCCATATCGTCGTGATGCCAAGCTTTTTCAGATAGCCGAGCTTCGATTGAACACCCTTGATCGTGCCCCCTTGCCAGCGCTGCCGGCCCGATTCCGCCCATCGATCCCAGCGCCAATGCTCGCCATTAGGCAACTCAGGGCGGGCGGCTTTAAGATTCTCCCTGTCCAGCAACTCACGCGAATCCTCCTGCTCGTCGCTGAACCGATCCACTAATAGAAAGTATAGCACCTCGTCTCTCCAGTCCACAGGCGAGGGAAAATAGCTCTGGCGTTCGGGCCGGCAGCCAATGTTACGGACTTTTTCAGGTCTTGTCCGGCTCAGCACGTGTTCTGCAAATGACATATCACAGAATCCTTTCCGATTTAATTTGCCGCATTTTATAACGATTTAGTTTATTATCGGCAGATTGTAACATACTTATTGAACTATTCGATAGTCACAATTGCCGGCAGGCGGAAAAACAGCCGGGTAGAGTTGGCCATTTGAGATGAGGGCTTATCGGCTTATCTCACGGGGGGGGGCTTTCTAACTGGGCATACTTCTACAGAACGCATCTTGAGACGGAACTGTCAAGGGCAATTGCACAGTGAAGGTCGAGCCGGAGCCTTTTGTACTTTCTACGCTAATCGTGCCATTATGCTGTTGTACTATATGACGAGCTATGGCCAGGCTAAGGCCCTGGCCTCTCGAGTGGTGGTCAATGTCGGAATCCGAAAGCTCATCGAACACATACTGCAGATAATCAGGATCGATACCTTCGCCGTGGTCGGTCACGCTCACACATACATCACCGTTTTGCCAGCAGACACTAACATTTATACCCCCCCCCGACGGGCTGAATCGAACGGCATTATCCAGTATCGCCGTAACCACCCTCTTGATTTCCTGCCTGTCCAGACAAACAGTTGGGCCGGAATCGAATTTCTCCTCGATTTTTACTCTCCGCTCCGCAGCTTTTGTCGCCACCTCGCAAATAGCATCATGAACGACTTCGCACAGATCGGCCGGCGCCGGGTTGAATTGCCACTTCCCGGATTTCAGAGAACTAAGCAGCATAGCATTTTCAAAAAAGCGGTGCAGACGATTGGCGGCGGAATGCACAAGCTCAATGAGCAAATTTTTGTCTTCGGCATCAACCTCCTCCTCAGACATCAACATCTCGGCCGGCGCGATTAGGCTGTTGAGCGGGGTACGCGCTTCATGGCTAAGGAGCGTCAAAACGTCTGTCTTGAACTGATCCACTTCCTCAATCGATTTCAGGCGCAAATAGACCCGTATCTTTGCCA
>DQCG01000315.1:0-278 GCA_003533825.1 Phycisphaerales bacterium | reverse complement strand
AGACCCGGCATCATATTATCCAGCAAAATAATGTCGGGCTGGAAATCCGCGGCTATCTCCAGGGCTTCCTCACCAGTCGTGGCCGTCTTGAGGTCGTAGTTTCCACCCAGCAAGTTCTCGATCGTTATGATATCGACGTCATCGTCATCGACGGCTAAAATTTTACTTCGCTGCTGCATCATCATATGTATATCGGACAGAAAACGACCTTGTTTTAGACGTTTTATGCATCTCTAACAGAATTATATTATCGGAACAAAAGCATAACCAGAAAATAG
>DQCG01000079.1 GCA_003533825.1 Phycisphaerales bacterium | reverse complement strand
TTAGCCTGGCGAGAATTTAATTAACTCGAACTGACCGATTAGCGCTGTCATCCCTGCGAAAGCAGGGATCCAGGAACGTAACGGATTTAATAGATTCCCGCTTTCGCGGGAATGACAGATTGTGCTATGTTGTTATCATCGAACGATTTGTTGGAGCATTAGGCTCAGAAACAGTCAGTTTGAGCAATTTATATAGAATATTCCAATAAATTCTAAACGTCACCCGGGAAAAAAAGTATACTGGTGTTTTCTCGTACTCGATGAGTAATTTTATTGATGAGGAGACAAATGAGAACTTCACTTTTAACTGTAATTTGTTTATTGGCGGCCTGTATGACGGGTTGTGTAGCGGTAAGGTACCGGCACGAAACCGTTCACGAACTAAGGAACATCGAAATTGTCAGCGGTAATCTATGCGTGTCTTACAATGTAAGTGACGGCACGTTTTCCGCACGCAGGGGTCAGAAAGTGTTCGTCAAAGAAGCCCGTTTCCGAGAAGCCGCCGGCGACGACATCCCGAAGGCCCGTACGGCGAGGATTCAGGATGCGATTGGCTCCGCCCAGGCAATCGAAGTCAAATTTCCATCCGGCTACGTATATACGCTGGCACTTTACAGGAACCTGCCGTTCGTCTGCATCAAATCGCAGATGCACAATCCGACCAATGAAAGGCTCATCGTAAATAAGATGGTCCCCGCCAGCTTTCAGGTCGATCTGGGCAAGGCCGCCGAAGACCTGCGTATTCTCGGCTGTGACGGTCTAACCAACGCCGAGAAGGAAAGAACCAGCTACACGTTTCTGGCTATGGCCGAGCCTGAGACTCGCGCGGGCGTCGTGGCCGGCTGGCTAACTCACGAGAGGGCGAGCGGCATTGTCCTGTCGAAGCCGGTTGAGTCGTCCGTGCGTATCGATGCAAGGAGCGAATATGGAAACCTGATCATCGAGCCGGGCAAAAACGTCGCCGGAGAAACGTTCGCCATCGGTTATTTCGACGATGCTCTGAGCGGGCTCGAAGAATACGCCGGGGCAATCGCAAAAATATACAGAATCAGACTGCCCGAAATTCCGTCCGGCTACTGCACATGGTACTCCAAACCGCACGGCGGGGCCTCCGACGAACAGCACATGGCCGAGCTTGCCGAATTCTGCGGGCGAGAGCTGACAAAATTCGGTTTCGATCTGCTGCAGATCGACGACAAATGGCAACTGAGCCGGCGGGACTTTACGGACTACAATCCGAAAGGCCCCTACCCAAATGGGATGAAGCCGACCGCCGAGAAGATTAACGAAGAGGGAATGACGGCTGGCATCTGGTTTATCCCGACCGGCTGGGACCCGAACAGGCCGGTGTTCGACGACCACCAGGACTGGTTTGTCCACAAAAACGACGGCTCGATTTATACCGTTCACTGGGCGGGAAGCTGCCTGGACATGACGCATCCCGAAGCCCGCGATTTCCTGTACGATGTAATCGCGCAGATGACCAGAGAGTGGGGCTACAAATACATCAAGATCGACGGGCTGTGGACCGGGATGGCCACAAAAATATTGTATCCGAAGCCGGACTACCGCGACGACAACCTTGGCGATGCCGTCTTTCACAATCCGGCCAAGACCAACATCGAGGCCTATCGTGACGGCCTGAAGCTCGTTCGCAAAGCCGCCGGCAGAGATGTGTACATCCTCGGATGCAATATCGCACAGAACATGCGAACGCTCGGCGCCTCGATCGGGCTGGTGGACGGGATGCGGGTAGGAAGCGACATCGGCGCCAGATGGAGCGGAATCCTCAGCGGGGCAAACATGGGCACACGTCTGTATTTCATGCACAACCGCCTCTGGCACAACGATCCCGATTGCCTGATGCTGCGAGAACCGCTGACACTCGACCAGGCCCGCGCGTGGGGCTCCTGGATCGGCATAAGCGGCCAGTTGAACATCGCCAGCGAATGGCTGCCCGGCCTGCCCGAGGACAGGCTCGATATTGTCAGGCGATCGTTGCCGAACCACGGCCTGTGCGGCCGGCCGATCGACCTGTTCGAAAGCAGTCTTGCGCAGATCTGGCATCTTACCGCCGGTACAGGCCGGCAACGAAAAGATGTCATCGGCCTGTTCAACTGGAATCCGGAGCAGCCTGATACGATCCGTGTCGAGCTGGAGAAGCTCAACCTTCCCGGCGGAACCTATGTCGGCTTTGACTATTGGGCAGATAAGTTCGTGCCGCCGTTCTCCGGCACGCTCGAAGCGGAACTACGTCCTGCCTGCTGCCGGGTAATCAGCATCCGCCCCCTCGAAGGACGGCCAGTGCTTGTTAGCACATCCCGGCACGTCACTCAGGGCATCGTGGACGTCGACCAGGAGAGCTTTAACAGCAGAAAATACGAGATGCACGGCAAATCCGAAGTCGTCGGCGAGGATCCGTACGAGCTTCGCATTTATGCCCCGACCGACGCGGGCTCCTTGCAGGTCCGGTCGGCTGACGTTTCGCAGGCCGACCGTCAGGCCGGTGTCACCATCGAATACGAGCAGGAAGGACCGGAGATCCGCGTGACTATAAACAGCAAGGAAAACCGTAAGGTGTCATGGAAGATTGTATTTAAAAACGAATAATGACAATCTGAACAAAAAAGCGTGAATCAAGCCGCCCCGGACTTTTTACTCTTAAAGGAGATATTGAAATGATGTTACGGAAAACCAGAATCCTGGTATTGTTTGCCGTTCTTTCACTGATTGCCGGATACGCGCAGGCGGAAACGAATGACACAGTGACAATTGCACAAAACGGCGAGGCCAAAGCCGTTATAGTTCTCGCCGCCGATGCCACTGAGCCGGAGCGGCACGCGGCGACCGAACTGACCGGCTTTCTCCGGCAGATTACCGGCGCTAAATTCGAGATTCAAGCCCCCCCTGCCGCCGGTCAATCCCGGCTGCTCGTCGGCCCCGGAGCAGCAAAATCAGCGAAGGCGGATTTCTCTACCGATGGCCTCGGCTCCGACGGCATCGTTATCCGAACTGTCGGCGACGATTTGATCTTAGCCGGCGGCCGGCCGCGAGGTACGCTCTATGCGGTCTATACTTTTCTCGAAGAGCACATCGGCTGCCGATGGTGGTCGTCGAAAGCCAGTTCCATTCCAGTCAAGCCAACGCTTGAAATCGGCCGGCTGAATATTCGCTACATGCCGCCGCTGGAATATCGCGAGACCTTCTGGTTCGACTCCTTCGACGGCAACTGGTCTGTGCGGAACAAGAGCAACGGCAACAGCGAGCGGCTGGACGCCAAACGTGGCGGAAAACACATCTACCAGGGATTTGTGCATACATTCTTCCCGCTCATACCACCGGATAAATATTTCGAGGATCATCCCGAATGGTTCAGCAAAATCAAAGGCAAGCGCAGCCATGAGCGAACACAGCTCTGTCTGACAAACGAAGAAATGCGCGCCGAGCTGATCAAAAACCTCAAAGAGCGTTTGCGGAATAATCCGGCCGCTACGATAGCCTCAGTCTCGCAAAACGACTGGCACGGGAACTGCCAGTGCAGTAAGTGTGTGGCGATTGAAAAAGAAGAAGGCAGTCCGTCGGGGCTTATGCTGCGGTTCGTCAACGCCGTGTCAGAAGATATCGAAGAAGAATTTCCGAACGTAGCGATTAGCACGCTGGCGTATCAGTACACGCGCAAGCCGCCGAAGATTACAAAGCCGAGGCCAAACGTAATTGTCCGGCTGTGCAGTATCGAATGTTCGTTCAGCAAGCCTCTTGCCGATGAGCGGAACAAAAAGTTTCGCGACGACATTGTCGGCTGGTCGAAGATATGCAACCGGCTTTACATCTGGGATTATACGACCAACTTCCGGCACTATATCATGCCGCACCCGAATCTGCTTGTGCTGGGGCCGAACGTTAAGTTCTTCGTCGACCACAACGTCAAAGGTCTCTTCGAACAGGGTGCGTATACATCCAACGGCGCCGAGATGGCCGAGCTGCGCGCCTGGGTTCTGGCCAAGCTGCTGTGGAACCCGGCGCTGGACGGGCAGGAGCTTATTGATGAATTCATTGCCGGTTATTACGGCCCCGCCGGCCTGCATATCAAGGATTATCTGCAAATCACGCACAATGCTGTCGAGGCAAGCGGCGATCACCTCGGCTGCTTTTCGCAGCATACGG
>DQCG01000573.1:1945-2836 GCA_003533825.1 Phycisphaerales bacterium | reverse complement strand
GGATTATGAACTTTACCGCGATAACTATCTCGCCGAGCTGCTGCCGGTGGGGATGGTGGAATCCATGCTGGCAGAGCGGATTGTCAGCCTGGCATGGCGGCTGCAACGGGCCGAACGAATACAGAACGAGGTTTTCGACGATATGATAGAGTCCGAAGTTACCAGTCCATCAGCCATAAGATCCCGGGAAAATCATTGCCGCTGCGAGGGGATCCAGCCGGACGATCCGAGATTCGCCTCAGACCATCTGGCTCTCGGGCGAATCGCTACGAGAGATTGGGGATATTGCAGGACCCTCGACAGGCTGTTGTTGTACGAACGCAGGATAGAAAACAGCCTGTACAAAACAATAAACAGGCTCAAACAGTACCAGGTGATACGGCAAATAAAACTGGACGAAACCAGCAAGCCATCGGCGCCGGTAAAGGATGAGGCTGCCGACCGCCGGAAGCCGGCGTATAAATTGAGCGATTTGAAAAAACAAAGCCAATTCGCAGCGGCACATCTTACTGCAAAGCCTTTAATGAAAGGAGATTATAACAATAATCCCGCGGTCGGAGTCGAAGAAAACAAACCCAATCAAAGCCAATTTGATGCTCCGGTACCGACCGAAGGGGCGGGAAATAGAGTAGAATTGATCTCCACAGCTACCGGTTAGCCGGATGATGCAAAATAATACCGGCAGAATCATCTTTTAGTGGGTGAAACAGTAATCGGTTTCTGTCAAAGAAACAATGGCAATAGCCACCTGGAACTGATAGCATACGCGGGAAACGTGGGATTTTTGGGATGTCCGTTTAAATCCCCGCAAAAACAACAATTGGATGGATTAATAACAGGAGCAGAAGAATGGTTTGCATTCTTTCAAAAGCACGTATGGTGAAACAGTTT
>DQCG01000573.1:0-1872 GCA_003533825.1 Phycisphaerales bacterium | reverse complement strand
GATGGCCAGACGGACGATACGGCGGCATTTCAAAAGGCCCTTGATGCGGCGGCAAAAGCCGGCGGGGGGGTTGTTTATGCTCCTGTCGGCAACTATTTCTTCGCCGGCAATTTGAACGTGCCCAGCGCTGTTACTTTGGCGGGCGTCTGGCAGTCGGTGCCGGCACATAACGGCCTGCGCAACAGGGGGCTTCCAAAGCCGACAGATGACGGTACGACTTTTTTGGTGACGGCTGGTGCGGGCAGTGAAGACGGGCCGGCTTTCATAACACTCAACACCAACAGCACCCTCAAGGGAGTTGTGCTGTACTATCCTCAGCAAAACATAGATGATATACCAAAGCCGTACCCGTGGGCGATAGCGATGCGAGGCAAAAATCCGGCGGTTCTTGCGGTGGAAATGCTCAATCCGTACAACGGCATCGACGCGACGCAAAACGAGCGTCACCTGGTTCGTGATGTTCACGGCCAGCCGCTCCGGCGGGGCGTCCTGGTCGACTCAATCTACGATATCGGGCGAATCGAAAACGTACACTTCAATCCCTGGTGGAGCATGAAACCAAAACTGTTCCAGTGGCAGATGGAAAACGGCGAGGCGTTTATCTTCGGCAAATCCGACTGGCAGTATGTCTATAATACATTCTGCTTTGGTTACAACGTCGGCTATAAGTTCATAAGAGGCAGAAGGGGTGTGTGCAACGGCAACTTTCTCGGCATCGGAGCGGACGATTGCCATACGGCCCTTGTCGTCGAACAATGCGCTCCGTATGGGCTGTTGATTACGAATGGCGAATTCGTATCGTTCCATGGGCCGGACCCGATCATGATCGGGGTCGAAAAAACCAACTCGGGGAGCATCCGCTTTGTGAACTGCGCGTTCTGGGGCCCGTGCAACCAGATAGCGAAGATCACTGGGAGGGGAACTGTCGGCTTTAGTGATTGCACGTTTGTCCAGTGGGGTGGCAAAAACGGAGATCGCCCGGCGATCCAGGCGGATAGCGGCACCGTTCTTATTCGGGGGTGCGAATTTCGACAGGACCGGCCCCAAATCCGGCTTGGGGAAGACGTCGAACGGGCTATTATCACGGGGAATATATTCACCGGAGCCGACAGAATTGTCAATCAATCAAACAGAAACGTGCAACTCGGATTTAACGCTGGTAGTAAATAAATAGAGAAAATAATATGGGCGACAATATTGGTCGCCCATTTTCGTTCGTCAATTATAAACCGGGCCCGAAATTATTTACGGGCGGTTTGCTCGTTTTGCTGTCGGTGCTGTTCGAGGATCAGTTCGCTGATCTTGGCCGGGACTCCCGCATAGCGTGACATTTCCATTGAGAACGTGCCTGTCCCCTTTGTCATGCCGCGAATGATTGTGGCGTAGCCGAACATGCTTGCCAGCGGGACCTCGGCACGAACAACCGTGTAGCTGTCGCGGGTTTCGGTTCCCATGATTATTCCCCGCCGGGAGTTGAGGTCGCCAACAACCGGGCCCTGGAATTCGCCGGGCATTTCGATCTCGACGGTCATAATCGGTTCGAGCAGGCAGGGCCTGGCTTTCTTGAATACCTCGATGAAGGCATTTCTCGCAGCCGTGCGGAACGCCATCTCGCTGGAGTCAACCGAATGGTACGAGCCGTCGTCAAGACACATTTTGCAGCCGACAATTTCATAACCGGCAAGCGGGCCTTTCTTCATTGCCGCCTGAAAGCCCTTGTTCACGGCGGGAATGTATTCGCTTGGAATTCGTCCGGATGTAATGTTGTCTTCGAATTCGTACGAGGATTCGTCGTCCCGGGACATTGGAGTCAAACGGCCGACCACATGGGCATACTGCCCGGAGCCGCCGGTCTGTTTCTTATGCTTGTAG
>DQCG01000320.1:2052-7614 GCA_003533825.1 Phycisphaerales bacterium | reverse complement strand
GGCGTCTGATGATTCATCGCCGCAGCGATCCGTTGTTTTGAATTCATTTTTCTGCTCGAATCTCTATTGTGGAACAAGTGCCAGGGACGTCTGCACGGCAAAGCCGCACGTACAGCCCGAGCTGCTCTCTGGGATTAGTACAAGCCCGCCGGCGGGAATCATATTGATCCAGCATCCGGGCCGTGACACTGCGGTCAATCGCTGCGGGCCGCCCTCCGGGCCGAGGTCGTACATCCAGGGATTACCGCCGCGCCAGAACAGGCACTGGGCCGAAGCGGAAACGCCGCCGCAGCCGTGCCCGCGACGGTCAAATTCCCAGCCTTCGATTCTGTCTCCGGTTTTCAGATTATATGCGTATGGCCAGGCGTAAACCGTCTGCCTGATGATTGTCGGGTGACGGTTGTATTCGCCATGAGCGCCGTCGGTTGCCAGATCGGTACTGTGATCCGCCTGCCAGCGGACCTCGCAGGAGTGGGCGTCATACGCGCAGTAGTGATAATAGACGCGATCTGCGAGGAGCCTGGAGCCGCTCAGCAGAAGCACTCCTCCGGCATAATTTAGATATACGGGTTCTTCGAAATTGGTGATATCAATTTTTGTTTTGTATACGACTTGGCCGGTTTCTGTGTCGATAGCAACCAGATATTGCTTGCCCCCATCGAATAACTTTTTCGCTGGCATACGTCCAAGTGTGTCGGCCATTGCTTTTGGGCTGTCTGTTTCGAGGAAGTATATCCGGCCGTCCCCGACAGTAATCGTCGTATTGAGGATAAGCCCGGCGTGGTACTTCCATAACAGCCGGCCGTCCCGCTTGTCCGTTGCGAACAGGTAGTCGCTGGTAACCAGATTCATGTTTCTGTACCATAACGAATCGTCAGCCTTATAGCTTGTCTCGGTGTAGGAAGCGCCTTTCCTGCGGCCGCTTCCGAAAAGAAGATTTCCGGAATAGGCGATATAGCCCCATTCTCGCGGCTCAGACTCGATTAGCTGAGGCATCTCGAAGCTCGTGCTGCTGCGGCCAGTGCGAACATCGAAGCTGTAGCACTTGTCTTGGGCGACTACATAAAGGCATTGTTTGTCAACTGCCATACTGCCGGAGTCCAGGAACACACCGAGCCGGCGGGATTTGGGAACTTCTACCTGCCACTCGATTGTCCCGTTATAGGCGTCTATGGCGTAAACTATACAATCGCCCGGGGCGAAAAGACGCCCGTCCTTGAACAAGGGTGGCACATTACGGTGGTGACGGTCTATCATTCGCCGCGGGCCGGGCCGGCCAAACCACTGGACGGCCATCTTGCCCTTGACGATTGTATCGCCGCTGCAGGCGGTATTGCCCGGTTCGGCGTAGGTATGCGTCCATTCGCCGGCACCGTCCAGCGCCGGGCGACTCGTCCACGCCAGGGAGATATCACCTGTGTTTTCGGTTTTCCAGTCGACGAGATGTGGTTGGCCCCACTTTTTTAGCTGTTCCCGGTCGAACGCGCTGCCTGAGCGGACCAGGGCAAGGGTTCCACCACAGGGCCTGAGTATGCGAAAAACCGCATCTGATGCGGGCGGGAGCTTGCCTGTCTGAAGTGCTTGATTTGAAACAACCAGATTAGCGAAGTACTTCGTATAGGGTAGTGACGTGGTATCTTTCTGATGAAAGACAACTCTGCCGTAGAGCCCGGCTTTGTCGATGGCATCGCGTGCGGCGGCCACGTTGCCCGGATCTTCTTCGATGCCGATTACCTTCAGCTCGCTCCTGCGCGCCAGTTCATACGTCAGACGCCCCCGTCCGCAGTCGAGCACGAGGCAGTATCCCTTGGTGACGCCCGTTTGTTCGAGGATCAGTCTTGCGGTTTCAGCATATCGCTGTGTCAAAGCGTCACGCGGGTAAGGATTGGTGTCTGTACCAGTAGCGACGACTTTCGGGTCTTCTTTTACGCCGCTTCTGAAACAGTGTATCCGGCCCTTGTCCGTACTGACGTAGAGGCCACCGTTGATGATGCTCAGGCCGTATGCTTTACCGCCGATAGGGGCGTCCCAGACAGTCTTTCCCGTCGAGGCCTTGATCGCGGCGATTTTGTCCTCTCCACCGACGAACAGAACATCGCCGGCCATAATCATCGCGTAGGGGTATTCGCATCGTATCGTCCAGTGGTAACAATCTTTCATTTTGGCCGTTAGTTCACTGATATGCTTTGTGAGAGTTACGATCTCTTCCTGTAATTTTTTTGCTTCCGGTGTGTTTTTACCTGTCTTTTTAAGCCGTTCCTTAATTGCATCACGCCGGCGAATCAGGCGATTTCGTTCTTTTGAGAGCCCCAGATACGCCCCACGGTCGAAGGCCGACAGTTGATTCTCCGACTGCATATATGCTGTCGGTCCGCTTACCAGCATCCTCAGGCCTCCAAAGGTTGCAATCTTGTCCTTTGTCTCTACGTCACTGGCGTCAAGCTCTTTTGTCCGCAGGCCCGGACCAGTGACAAGGACGTTTTCGGTCAGCAGTGCGAAGGTTCCGCCGGCGCTGGGCAGCTCTCCCAATGCTGCGCCGTCGGTCCGTGCGAAAATGGCCGGATTGGTCCGCCCGGTTGGGACATATAGCCGCTTATCAGAAGCAAGCATGTACCCCTGTGGAGATATTGCTACTCTTTGCTCCCATTTTACCGAGCCGTCTTGAGCACTCAGTGCCGACAGAAATGTTCCCTGATTTGGGAACACGCCGCCGGCAAAGTACAGAATCCCATCATCGACCAGCAGGCCGGTTCGTACCGGCCACATCGATATCATTCGACCGTTGCCCGGAATCATGCGGTCGGCTTCGGCTCCCTTATGTTTCCAGATTAGCGAGCCGTTGTTGGCCGAGAGGCAGTAAACGCAGCCATCGTCAGAACCCACGTATACCTTGTTATCCGAGATGTAAGGGGCCAGCCGGATCGGGCCTTCCGTAAAGAAATTCCATCGCTGCCGTCCGGTCCGCGCATCCAGTGCGTAGACCTTATCGTCTGCTGATGAGCCAAAGAATAATGTCTGGCCGGTCCCCACGACTTGAAATGCCCTGTCGTAGGTTACAGTTGACCTGAGGTTGAACTGCCGGTGCCAGAAATCCTGTTTTGCAGCTTCCGGCCATGCGGGCTGGGGCGCATGGGTCGCCTTGAACAACCATGATTCGGTAAGTGGAAGCTTTAGCCGCTCACCGGTCACGCCGCTTCTGTGTTTATCGTGCATGAATGTAGGCCAGTCCTCAGCTTGTGTAGGTGCGGAATTAGCGACAATTAAAGAGAAAAGAATAAACAAGGATACGTATTTATACATGGAGTACCTTTCACTTCAGAACTCAAAAAAAGTGTTCAAGTCAATTTTTATAGCAGGATAACAAATCAGAAGGGCGAATGCAACAATATTGCCCGTTGATCACGGCAAAACCTGTTGACAATCCGGTATGAATTTGTTAATCTGATTGTGTCAAAAGCTAACCGGAGTGCTTGATCGCAGTTGATATGAAACAATTTCGGATAAATTTAACTTACACTACGTGACATTACTACAGGATATTCTTATGAAGTCTGTTTCTGTAAAAATGACTCAAATGCTGAAAAAAAAACGGTTTGCAGTTATCCTACTTCAAATACTTACTGTTTGTGTTCCCCTTTTTGCCCGGCATCGTCCGAGGGATGTGCGTTTTGTACAATTTGAAAACAGCGGTGAATTTGCAGCGAACAATCGTATCGATACACTGGTGATGAAAACGTTTCGGAGAAAGGGCATCGAGCCGGCAAACCTGTGTTCCGATGCGGTCTTTATCAGGCGTGTATATCTGGATGTCATCGGAACGCTGCCCGAGCCGCAGGCGGTTCGTAAATTCCTGGAGGACAAAAATCCCCGCAAGCGAGCGGCGCTGATTCACGCACTCTTGAGACGGGATGAGTTTGCCGACTACTGGTCGCTGAAATGGTGCGATCTGCTGCGGGTCAAGGCGGAGTTTCCCATTAATCTATGGCCCAACGCGGTACAGGCTTATCATCGCTGGATTCATGATTGCCTCCGTGAGAATATGCCTTACAATCGATTTGTGCGTGAGATGCTGACTTCGAGCGGCAGCAATTTTCGCGTGCCGCAGGTGAATTTCTATCGTGCGATTCAGGGCCAGGAGCCTTCCGCTATTGCCGGCGCGGTGGCACTGACTTTCATGGGAGTACGTCTGGAAAATTGGCCCGAAGATCGTCGTTCCGGCATGGAGGCTTTCTTTTCCCGCGTGGCATACAAGCTGACAGCCGAGTGGAAGGAAGAGATCGTTTACCTGGACCCGGCTCAGACCGAGCCTCTCGATGCTGTTTTTCCCGATGGTGTTAAAGTTAAGATTCCGCCGGATCGGGATCCACGAGTGGTCTTCGCCGATTGGCTGATCGCTCCGAAAAATCCCTGGTTCGCCCGCAACATCGTCAATCGCATCTGGGCCTGGCTGCTGGGACGCGGAATCATTCACGAGCCGGACGACATCCGCCCCGACAACGTGGCCGTCCACCCGGAGCTGCTGGCCTATCTGGAAAATCAACTCGTTAAAACAGATTACGATTTGAAACGTATTTATAGCCTTATTCTAAACTCCAGGACCTACCAGCAGTCTTCGATCGCGCGCAGCGAGAATCCCGAAGCCGAGGCTCTTTTTGCCTGTTACCCGGTTCGTCGGCTCGAAGCGGAAGTGCTGATCGATGCCTTGTGCTGGATTTCCGGAACGAAGGAAAGTTATTCGAGCCCCATTCCGGAACCATTCACTTTCATTCCGGAGGAAAATCGATCCATCGAGCTTGCGGATGGCAGTATCACCAGCCAGTTCCTCGAAATGTTCGGCCGTCCGTCTCGTGATACCGGACTGGAATCCGAACGCAACAATCAATCTACCGATGCCCAGAGACTGCATCTTTTGAATTCGAGCCATGTACAGGACAAAATCGAACGCAGCTCGCGGTTGAACGGCCTGATTAAGACCGCCAAGGGAAACCGTCGCATGTTAACCAATCTGATCTATCTGAATATTCTGTCGCGTTATCCAACACAGGCTGAGATGACTGCGGCGCAACAATACTTTCAAACCAAAGGAATGAATACCAGACAGGCCACTAATGACCTGGCATGGGCGTTGATCAACAGCAAGGAGTTTCTATACCGACATTAGGCTGGCCAGACGCCGCCTGTTCGGCAATAATGGAGGAACCGGCCAGGCCGGTCCAGTGAAAAAAGAGGTAATGGTCAAATGAAAAAGCAAAAAACAACATATTTAATTACTCGGCGAGAGGCACTGAGACATGGGCTTCTTGGGGCGGCAGGACTGGTGCTGGTCGAGCCTTTGGGTCTCAGGGCACAGTCGGCACCGCCGAATCCCAGGGCCAAATCGGTCATACAGATTTGGATGTGGGGCGGGCCGTCCCATCTGGACACCTTCGATCCCAAGCCGGAGGCGGGCGACGACTATTGCGGCCCATATAAAAAGCCGATTCCCACAAACGTTGAAGGCATCCGGATCGGCGAAATGCTTCCGCTGCTGGCACAGCAGGCCGACAAGTATTCCATCATCCG
>DQCG01000320.1:0-2044 GCA_003533825.1 Phycisphaerales bacterium | reverse complement strand
AGTATGACCCATGGAAACAACAGTCACGAAACCGCATCGTACATTGTGCAGACGGGACGCGAGCCGGGCAGGCTGGTCTTTCCCAGCGTCGGCGCAGTAGTCTCGCTTTTCAAAGGCTATGATCACGGGTATAAGGGCCTGGTACCGCCCTATATTGTTTTGACTCAGCCCCAGGGGCGTTTCTCCGAAGCCGGTTTTCTCGGGCCGCGGTATAAACCTTTCGCCACCGGCGGCGACCCTAACCGGACGCCATTCGCCGTAGAAGGAATCGTCGCAAAAGGCATTACCGACCAGCGCCAACGCAGCAGGCGCCAGTTGCTCCATAACCTCGATTCTCTCGGTAAGGCCATGCCGGAAAATCCGCAATTCGAGAAGTTCGATCAATGCGAAGAAAACGCCTACGACCTGATGTTTGGCGACGCCAGGAAATTGTTCGATCTGTCCGAAGAAAAAGACGAAGTCCGGGATCGCTACGGCCGGAACACCTTTGGCCAGTCCTGCATGATAGCACGCCGGCTGGTCGAAAACGGCGTGCCATACGTCACATTCAACTACAAAGGCTGGGACACACATAAACAGCACTTCGAAGCCATGCGCCGCAAGCTGCCGGAAATGGACGCCGGCATGGCGACACTTTTGCAGGACCTGGCCGACCGCGGCCTGCTCGATAGTACGATCGTATGGTGGAGCGGCGAATTTGGACGAGGACCGAAAATCCAGTGGGGCTCGCCCTGGAACGGCGGCCGGTCGCATTACGGCAAATGCTTCTCGGCGGTAGTCGCAGGCGGCGGATTCAAAGGAGGCCATGTCGTTGGCGCCTCGAACGAAAACGGCACTGAAGTGGCCGAACGTCCCGTGTACCCGGCTGACCTGAACGGCAGTATGTATGCTCTGCTCGGCATCGATCCCGATGGCCCAATGCCAAATCCACGGGGCCTGGACGTAAAAGTCATGCCCGCATCCGAAAAAGGCGCCGGCCGACTTACGGAAATCATGTAAGCCGATCCGATTCCTCCCGCCACAGACCGAGGAATTACCGGGAAATTGGGTTTGAATTGGCTTTGTTTTTAAGGCCAACAGATTGGCCTATTTACCACAAACCCCTTTCATATAAGTGATTACGTCAATTGGTCACCCCGCAAATTGGCTTTGTTTTTTCAAATCGCTTTTCTTTATCTTACCGCTGAACTCTGAACGCCGAGCACTGAACGATAATATTGGCTTTGTTTTTTCAACTTGCTTTTCGCAGTACGCAGCACGCCGAACGCCGTCCTTGGGATTCCTTGCGCCGAACACTGAACGCTAATAAATTGGCTTTGTTTTTTCAACCCCCAGAGATATTCTGGGGGCTAATATGATTGGGTTTGTTTGGCTTTGTTTTTCGCCCCACAAAACCGCCAAAAAGCACCAAAACTCCCATAAATCTTTACTATCATTGAGTTAACGCCATATTGCCCATTTTAATATTGGGTTTGTTTTTTCAAATAGCATTTCTTTTAGACAGGATTTACACGATTAATACTGATATTTGTTTTTTGTCATTCCCGCGAAGGCGGGAATCCACGACTAATTCCCCAATTCACCAATCAACTTACATT
Source organism: Phycisphaerales bacterium (assembly GCA_003533825.1). Taxonomy (GTDB): domain Bacteria; phylum Planctomycetota; class Phycisphaerae; order Sedimentisphaerales; family Anaerobacaceae; genus JAFGPJ01. The sequence goes on along the minus strand of DQCG01000320.1, from coordinate 446 downwards.
GTTTATCCTGTTATCTTGTCTTATATGCTCTATTATTTTGTTAGGTATTATACTAAAATTAACAACAGAAATCAAGTTCTTTCTGAGAAAATCTCCATTACACGGCGTTCATTATTCGTAGTGCGTATTGCGTGCTATGGATAATCAATCCATACAAAATCTGCGTAAATCCCGTAAATCTTGTCCAAAAAGGTCGGCTGGAATGGGCGAGAACGTCCCTTCGACAAGATCAGGCAAGCTTGATAATGGCTAAGTAAGCATGGTGTCAAGATAAAAACTGGTGGCTACCCCTAGCCTTCCCGGCTTTCATAGTTTTCCTTGGCCGTCATTTTAGAATCGACCGTATACAGTGCTGTCCGGACAGTATGAAATCGAGCTTGTTAATATTATTGAAGTCACAAGTCTCTAATACCGTGAGAAGCACACATGCCTCACTGACGGTTCGC
>DQCG01000250.1:6110-8493 GCA_003533825.1 Phycisphaerales bacterium | reverse complement strand
GCGATGCCGATATTTTGCGATATTGTAAGGCCGTCGAATTCAAAGGGATTGTCATCACGCAGAAATTCCATGAGAAAGCGGCTTATACCATAGACAATGAACATCAAAGCAAACGTCTGGCCCGGTTTGGTGAAAAGCTTGCCGGAATTCCCGGAAATCTCTGTTTTGCGGGCCCTGCGCCAGAAAAGGTAGAGCATAAGACACCAGAAAGCAGCGAGTGCGGACGAATATAACTGGGTAGGGTGGATGGGCAAACATCGATATTTGCCTTTATTAACCTCGATTTTCTGCTGTTCGGTTAAATATTTATACGGTTTCAGACCTGAGTACTTAACGCCGTTTTCATCGGTATAGCCGAAAAATTCGTCGGGCAATATTAAATACGGCTGGGACCTGTTCCTGTCCAAATCGGCGCCCGTCTGACTGTGATATGCGAACGAGTAATACGGGAAACGGACACCCCAGGGCAGTTCGGTCGGTTTGCCGTAGCAGCAGCCGTTTAGAAAACAGCCGATCCGGCCAAAAACAAGGATAAGCATCAGGCCTATAGCGAGAACATCGAGGTAGCGGCGGACGGGCAGCTTGAGATATCGAAGGTAAAAAACGATGACAATTATGGCAGCAACCACGCCGCCCGCAAGCTCCAGGCCGCCTTTCCAGATTGCAAAAATCTCGATGGGATTCGACCGAAAGTCGTCAAAATAGTGAAAGACGAAGAACAAGCGGGCTCCGAGAACTCCGCCTATCAGGGAATAAAGTGCGGCGTTGGTAATGAACTGCGGATTTGACGTGAAATCCCGGCTGAGGTACCTTATCAGTGAAACGCAGGAGAGATAGCCGATGACCATCATCAGGCCATAGCTTTTTATTGTCAAATGGACAAAAGGAATCTCGAATAGCTCACGATACATAAATCATTTCCGATTTGTGATTTTCGATTGTCGATTCTTGTTATTAACTGCGTTTTTCGTCGACGGGGCGTTCGGTTTGGCAAGTTGGAAGATCGCCATCAAAATCACGCCGATGACGACAAGATAAATACTCAGATTTTGAGAAACTGTCCCGCCTTTGTAAACCGCCCACCAGGCATACTCGAACGGATTGTCATCACGCAGGTACTCTAACATAAACCGGGTGACGCCGTAAAGAACAAATGCCATTGCGAAAGTCTGGCCGGGCCGGATCAGAAGCTGCCGGGAGTTCGCCGAGCCGGCGGCCTTTTGAGATATCCGCCAAAAAAGATAAAGCAACAGGCACAAAATAGCGGAATTCGCAGATGAATACAACTGGGTCGGGTGAATACGCAGACATCGATATTTGCCTTTGGTAACCTCGAATTTCTGCTGCTCTGTTAATTCCTCGAATGGTTTTGGGTACAATGTTCCATCTGTGTCAACGAAGCTTGAATATTCGTCCTGCGGTAATTTCAACCGGGGGGCCGGCCGGTTTCTTTCAGGATTCGCGTTAATCTGGCTAAAGTAGGCGAACGAGTTATATGGGAAATGGACGGCCCAGGGCAGGTCCGTCGGTTTGCCGAAGCAGCAGCCGTTCAGAAAGCAGCCGAGCCTGCCGAACGATAGTCCCAGCATCAGGGCGATTGCGACGATATCCAGACATTGCCGGATTGGAAGCTTGAAATGTCGCGTATAAAGAACAATGACAGGCACCGCGAAAATAACGCCGCCGTAAAACTCCAAACCGCCATGCCAGATGGCAAAAACCGATACCCAGGACCTCTGCAAATCTTCGAAATGGTGGACGGCGTAAAATACACGTGCCCCCACTACGCCGGCGATCAGGCAATACAAGGCGAGGTTCGTAATCAATTGAGGGTTGGATGTGATTTTACGGCCAAGCCTTCCCAGGAGGAAAAATCCCGCGAGAAAACCGATAACCATCATTACGCCGAAACTTCGTACGGTCAGGTTGATAAAAGGTATCTCGAAAAGTTCAGGATGCATAAATCATTTTCGATTGTCGATTTTCATTTCAGCAGCCATAAGCCGGCTTTTACCTGCGTCTCCGGCGGAAGCTAATTTATGATGTTATTATTCTCGTCAAGAACAGCGATTTTCGGCTTGAATTCTTTTGCTTCCTCGGGCGTGAGCAAAGCGAAGCTGAGAATGATAACGATATCTGTTTTCTGAATCAACTGGGCTGCTGCGCCGAGAATTACGACTTTTTTGGAACTGGCTTCGGCGGGAACGACATAAGTCTCCAGCCTGTTGCCGTTGTTCAAATCGGCGATCAGGACAGACTCGTACGGCAGGATTCCCGCCGCTTCCATCAGGGCCGAATCAATCGCAATGCTGCCGGGGTAGTGAAGCTTCGTCTCGGTCACCCGTGCACGATGCAACTTGCTTTTCAATATCTTTACAAACAT
>DQCG01000250.1:0-6093 GCA_003533825.1 Phycisphaerales bacterium | reverse complement strand
TATTTGCCTGCGTCCACCAGAATATTATCGATTAGCCGGGCCGGGCCGATTTTGAATGCCACCGCCGCGAGCACTTTGCCGGCGATATTCTCAATGTTCTCGAGCGTTTCGGCATCGACAATGCTGACGTATTCGATTTGTCCCGACGGAATCTGCTGCAATATTTTTCGCATCCCGGCAACGATTTGGCGCGTTTCTATTGTACCGGCGTCGATTAACCGCCGGCATTCCTGGAGCGACTTATATATATTCGCCGCATCTTTTTTTTGCTGCTCAGATAAATATTGATTCCTGCTGCTGACAGCCAGGCCGTTCGGCTCGCGGACCGTCGGGCAGATAACAATCTCCAGGGGCATATTCAAATCGGTGACCATTCGCCTGATAACGATCGCCTGCTGGCCGTCCTTCTGGCCGAAATAAGCAGCATCGGGAGCGACGATATTAAACAGCTTGGCACAAACGGTTGTCACTCCGCGAAAGTGTCCCGGCCTGGAGCTCCCACACAACGGCTCGGTCAGCTTCTCGACGGTCACCCAAACGAGATTCTCCGCCGGATACATTTCTTTCGGCGCCGGGGCAAAAACAACGTCAACGCCGGCCTTTCTGCAAATCTCCAGGTCCGCTTCCATCGGCCGGGGATACTTCTCAAAATCTTCGCCCGGTCCGAACTGTGTCGGATTTACAAAAATGCTGACGGCGACAAACTCGCAGTCTTGAACCGCCGCATCAATCAGTGAAATATGCCCCACGTGAAGCGCGCCCATTGTCGGCACAAGGCCGATTTTACTGCCTTCACTCCTGGCGGCTTTTACTAGGCCTCTGACCGCTTCGATTGTTTTTGCAACTTCCATCTTTAGAATCCCTGTCGGATTTGTTATTGCGAGGACCACGAAGTGGGCCGTGGCAATCTCATTCGTTACATTTTAAATTGTTCTGCCGCACTCGCAACGATGAAATTGCCCGCGGTGTAATATTTAATCTGGTTTGCGAGGCGATCGACGTCTGTGCTTTGCGATGTCGATATACGGATAACGGGGCATGATTTCCAGTGATCAAACAATTGCTCATAATCGGAATCGAGCTCCCGGAGAAACTGTAATTCAATCTGCTGTTCATAAGGGCGATTCCGGCTGTGGATCCGCTGAAGGCAATTCTCCACAGGATCGCGCATATAGACGACCAGCACCGGCTCAGCAACTTTCGCAGCAAACAGGGGGTAGATTTCTTCATGCAAAGCAAGCTGCTGTGCATTTAGTAGACGCCCGGCGTAAATCAGTTCTTTGTCAAAAACGCAATCGTAAATACACATTCGTCCAATTTCCAGTTTGTCGGCATCCAGTTGTTTGGCCCTGCTGGTCAGAAAGTACAACTCCGAATCCAGTGCCAGCTCTTTTTTGCCGGCGTAGACCTCCGGCAGAAAAGGATTCTCATCGTATGGTTCGAGCAGCAAGTCGGTTCCGAGCCGGTCCGCCAGTTTTTTTGCCAGCGTAGTTTTTCCGACGCCGATATTGCCCGCGATGCTGACGAGCTGCGGCTTATCGGGAGCGAGAGCGAAATCACAGCCGTTCAATCTTGCGCTCAGTTCGTCGAATGAGACTTTCATTACGGGATGAAGCAGTTCGCCGTTAAGCTGACAGAGGCCTTTGAGCACGAACGAACGCAGTTGTATCTGCGGATGCGGGACGGTCAAATCGGGACTGTTCAGAATTTCGGCGCCGAACAGCAGCAGGTCCAGGTCGATTGTCCTCGGCCACCATTGTCCCCGCCGGGTCCTGCCGAGCTCGTTCTCGATATCGGTTAGCGTTTTATGCAAATCCGCCGCGCTCAGCGTCGTTTTGAGTTCAGCGACAGCGTTGAGAAATTTGGGTTGCTCCGTCGATGCCAGAGCAACAGTCTCGATAATGTCACTGACATTTACAGTCTCGATATGTTCGGCCTCGGCGAGCCGTTTGAGAGCTCCGTCAATGTAGCTTTCTCTGTCGCCTAAATTACTGCCGAGACCGATGTATGTTGTTATTGGCTTACTCATAAAGTCATTGACCAACCGAAAAACCGGAATTTTCCAAATACACGATATATCAGTACCCCCGGGGTGCTGATTTTATGAGATTACTACATCGTGTGTTAATCTTCAAGTGATTTCGGTCACTTACTGATGATGGCCGGTGGAATCCAGGGCCCGTATGTGCCCTTGACCCACTGAAGCCACCACAAAATGCCCGTATCGGATTGAAGCTCTTTAATATTATCGTTTATATTGGGATTTTCGGCCCGTCCCCCGGATCTCATAAAAGGTCCGCCGATTCCCTCGTGCGGGGCGCATTGTATCCAGGTGGAAGCGAGCATATAGCCGGCATGATTTCTGATATTGTTTATTGCGGCGTTGATCTGGCTTTTCTTCATCCGCGCGGTATAACGGCCGATTCGAATATAGTTATAATATCCATCTGACTTGCTGTAGCTCCCCCAGTAACCTCCCGGCGTGTCTCCGGGCGAGCCTTCGCTTTCGATATAAGCCCGGACGCCATCCTTCGGGCTGTGATGAAGCAGAACATCGGCATTATCCGGGACGGCGGCTTTGTTATTATATCCTATGACGAAGGATGGATCAACCTTGTGTGCGGCGTCGATCATCTTCTTTATGCTCCAGCCCGTTGCCTTTGAGGCCATGCCCTCGTTATCGGGATCGATAAAGACATTGCGATAGTTGTGCTCCTTGAGCCAGCGGGTGGTATTAGCCACAGCCCTGTTGGCATGCGCCTGTTTCCAGTGCCCGAGATACTCCTTGGCTCGCGAGTTGCTCCAATACAGACAACCGACGAGCACGACCATCCCCCGCCGGTCCGCTTCTTCGATAATCCGCGCCATTCGTGCCGAATAGACCGGATCAAGAGAGGCATCGGGGCGATATCCTTTCACATCGCCAAAACGCGAGCCCATGAAAAATACGCTGACCGTATTGACGCCGTAGGATTTGAAAACATCCAGGCTGTCGATTAATTCCGCCGCGTCTGCATCGGAAACCAGGGCATTGGAACATCGCAGTCCGATTACCTTGAATTCATTTCCGTTCAGGTAAACTTTTTTCCCCTTTACGGAAAATACGTAGCGGCTTGCATTTGCTGGTGTTACCAGTGCGCAAACGATCAGCACTGCCAGGAGGACTAACAGCCCCGGCAACTGAAAAGACGTTCGACTAATGGCAGAATCAGTTTTTTTCATCTGCATCATTTTACTTTCAATCGCACAATGCCGGTTAAAATTCCAGTTTGTCACCGGATTAGACGGCCTTCGCAATGCGTTCGAGGGCTTCTTCGACATTGGCCGGAGTGCCGAACGCCGTCAGTCTGACATAACCCTCACCCGCCGAGCCGAAGCCCGCGCCGGGAGTGGTCACGACGTGTGCCTTATTCAGCAGCTTATCGAAGAATTCCCATGAGCCGGCGCCCTCGGGTGTCTTGAGCCAAATATAAGGAGCGTTGACGCCGCCGTAAACCGTGTAGCCGATCTTACCGAGAGTCTCGCGGATGAGCTTTGCATTGCTCATATAAATATCTATGATCTCTTTAACCTGTTTTTTGCCTTCTTTGGTGTAAATCGCCGCCGCCCCGGCCTGGGTGACGTACGAGACGCCGTTGAACTTCGTGCAGTGCCGCCGTTTCCAGATAGGACCGACCTCGACCGCTTTGCCGTCTTTCTTGTAAGCCTTCAACTGCTTCGGAACGACCGTGAACGCGCAGCGGACGCCTGTAAAACCCGCCGTCTTCGAGAAGCTGCGAAACTCTATCGCAACGTCTTTGGCCCCGTCAACCTCGAATATCGAGTGCGGGATGTCCGGCTCGGAAATAAATGCCTCGTAAGCGGCGTCGTAAAGAATGATTGCCTTATTCCGGCGGGCATAATCGACCCATTCGGCGAGCTGCTGCTTCGTAGCCACCCCGCCGGTCGGATTGTTCGGGAAGCACAGATAAATCAAATCCACCTTCCCGGCGGGCGGCTGGGGAACGAAATTATTCTCTTCCGTGCACGGCATATATACAATCCCCTCGTAGCGGCCCTTATCCGCCGCCGCCCCCGTCCTGCCGGCCATAACGTTCGTATCCACGTACACAGGGTAAACCGGATCTGATACGGCCACAATATTATCCAGCCCGAAGATTTCCTGCATATTGCCGGTATCGCATTTCGCCCCGTCGCTGACGATTATTTCGTCGATATCGATATCGACGCCGCGGGCTTCGTAGTCGTTCTCGCGAATCGCTTCTCTGAGGAATTCGTATCCGATGCCGCCGTCGTCGTAGCCCCTGAACGTCTCGGTCCGGGCCATCTCATCAACCGCCTTTTTCATAGCGGCCGTTACCGCCGGAGCAAGCGGCTGCGTCACATCGCCGATCCCCATACTGATAACCTTTGCTTCCGGGTGGGCTTCCTGGAACGCCCTTCGTCTTCGCCCGATCTCCGGAAACAAATACCCCGCCTGCAATTTCAAATAATTCTCGTTAATCAACGTCATAGTAAAACCTCGATACTCGATAAAAATAGAAATGGTGTGCCGTACACACCTTGTTAATTTTGCATTCGGGTGAGTGCGTTCCACACCCTGACCATAAGAAGTGAGATATTTTACGAGCTTATACCACCCGCGTCAAATCCTTTACCGAAAAACACGATGCATAATACAGAGGTATAGTGTGCACTCCGTAATGAGTCCATAAGACCGCGCACCGATAATCTTACAGGCCGTAGAATTTCTTCTTGATGACGGCCGGTACGAAGAGGCCCTGAGAACACAACCTCTCTTTTATTGCCGGATCGGGCGCATCGAACTGATGATTCCAGATTTGCTTGCCTGTCATTGTGTCGGTCATATAAAAGTCAAGGTACACGTGACCCGAATTGTACGAATAGACCAGGGCTACCACGGCATCGTAATCGCTGAAATCATCCAGCAGCACGGCCGAAGGCGTCTTGGTCGTATCGATCGAGACGTCCGCAAGACATTCTGCTTTCTCGAGAAATTTGAGCGGGAAAATCCTGCTCTCGGCTTCTTTTAATATCATAGGTGCATAAGACGGATTGGCCTGCTCGGCGGGTGCACAGACGATTGCAATCCGGCCATACTTCTGCTGCCGCTCCATGCTGGTGGTTGGGACGACCTTCGGGCCGCATCCGGCTGCCGCGCATGTTACGGCGACTGCTGCAATAACGGAACAAACGACTCTCATGGTATACCTCCTTGTTTGAACAGGACGACGTTATTCGTTTTGCGATCTAATCGGACTCTCTACACATCAGCGGATATTATACAATTATTCATATCCGGCGGTCAAAAAAATATGAAAAAAAGAGGCTGGGCCTGTGTGAGGATTTTTGGATTAAAAAAGCCGAAAAGAATTAGCCCGTTAAAATCCGGCACAATTCCTTAGAGAGTGTGAATGCAAAATTGCTAAGGCTGAGCCTATTAGCGACCGGTCAGTTGTTTTTGCCGGGAACAATCGCGAGCGACTTTTGGCCGTCGGAAGAGCCTGCGTATGAGCCGAGGTTCCGGCCGTTGGCGGAATAATGCCATATTTTTTTCTTGCCCGCTAACCAGGCCGAGCCGTCCGACGAATCCAGCTCGATTGAATAGCCGCCTTCGCGGATTTCGAAAATCAATTTGCCCTTGGAATCGTATTTCCGTGTGAAAGTCTCGATTTCTGTTTTTACCAGCTTGTTCAATTCATCGATGGTCTCCGGCCATTCGTCGCCAATTTTCGAAAAGTCCCTTTTCTTTCTCCTGCCAGTCGTCCAGATGCCGCCGTCAGATTTATCTACGCGCAGGCGTACCGGCGAAAAGTCCAGGTCGTTTTTTTTCAGGATGTTACCGTCCGGTGATATCTTAACCAACCGGTTCTCGCTGCCGTATTCCTGATGAACGTTTTGCTCGGCAACCCAGACCGAGCCATCCGGATTGACGTCAACTGAAAAGCCGCCCGTATGAGCAATATCAAGTGTCAACTTTACCCTGGTATCTATATTTAGGTCCAAATCGCACTTTTTAACATCAAGACCTACAATCCAGAGGCAATCGTGTTTGGTATCGACGGCAATATC
>DQCG01000087.1 GCA_003533825.1 Phycisphaerales bacterium | reverse complement strand
TGAGTCCAGTCACGCGGAGAGGTCAACGTAAATTCCGCCTCCGAATACTTGGCGAAGCCCTGCTTATTGTTGTCGTAGGATATCGGCATCGCCTGGCCGCCGCCATGAACAATAGTCTGTTCGGTGTAAGAACTGGTGTTTTCGTCACCCACGGCGGCACCAGTACCATTACCGGGGAAGTAAGGCGGAACACCCGGGGAGCCGTAGCCAAGGCCATCGTGCCATGAGAACCAAATCTGGTTTTCTTCGGCATCGTAGCTCTCGAAATCGTCCACGATGAGATGGTCGGTTATTGTAAAGCTCCAGACATCACCGGTGCTGACCGTTGCGTCCGGATTGATCTCATCGATCCGCCAGTAATAAGGTCCTGTACTCCAATCAAGACTTTCGGTAGGACTAAAGCTGGTACCGGCCTGGTTGCCTCGATAGACGCCCGAAGTATCGGAGTTATCGGCGTTCTCCACAGCGGCCAGATCTGTGCCGAAGTACACATCATGCTGCGTTGCCCGATCTCCGGCCGTCCAGCTCAGGGGTTGCTTGGCCTGCTCGACATCCATCGCCGTTTTATTTCCTGGCTTCGGATTCCAGGCAACCAGCGGGTCGCCTCTCATGAGTTCGGCTACCTCATCCGGTGTCAGAGCCTTATTGTACATGCGGACATCATCCACCATGCCCAGATAGAAATCGGATGGAGAAGAACCGTCCCATTCCTGTCCTATCGACCACCGCGTTTCGTTGGTCACATCGATCGAGGTTGTAATCGAGGCAACCTCAATTCCATCGGTGTATAAGAGTATTTTTGTTCCGCTCTGGACTAAAGTTATCATATGCCACTGATTGTCATTGACAGCAGGAGGCCAGTTTGTGTCGGGGCCATCATCCACATATATATTCCCATTATCAACGCCAAACAGAAGGACGTGACTGCCACCAGTATTAGATGCAAACACGTTGCCCTCTCCGTCCTGCGTGGTTTTGATCCAGGCACTAAGCGTAAAATCTCTGCTTGTCAAATCATCCGCCGCAGCGTCAAGTATGACGTAATCGAAGTCCAAATCCAGCGCACCATCCATGATCCCTTCTACCCATTGCGGGTCACCACCGAGCGTGCCGTGATTTTCATGGCCCGACCAGTCAAGAGCGGTGTTGCCGGAACCTAAGTCGAACTTCCACCAACCGATAAGATCGGGATCCGTGATTGTAATTGGGGCCCTTGTCTTGAAACTCCAGACATCGCCCTTATGTATACCCGAACCGTCAAACTCATCAACCCGCCAATAGTAAACCGAGTTTTCTGCAAGAGGCCCGGGGTCGTAGTTTGTTGCCGCCTGTGGAATAGCCCCGGCAGCATCGTTAACTTCATCGAAACTGGTGCCGAAGTACACATAGTGCACTTTAGAACCAAAGCCCGCCATCCAGCTAAGGATTACATCCGAGGCCTGAAATTTCATGCCATCAGCCGGACCGGGATCGTACGCGGTTTTGGATGGAATCGTAAAGCTCCAGACAGGGCCTTTGTATACGGTTGTGCCGTCGGCCTCAACCTCATCTATTCTCCAGTAGTAAGTCGTGCCCGGAACAAGACCGTCCGGAAAGGGAAATCCGGGGAAGCCAGCCATTAAAAATGTTCCAGTCTGGTTGCCATGAAAAGTATCGCCGGTACCGTCGTTCACATCGGCAAAATTGTCGCCCATATATACATCATGAGAGGCCGCAGTTTCTCCCGGCTCCCAATCCAGGCTCACCCAGGTATCCGCATTCAGGAGACCGTCGGCAGGGGTGGGATGTGTAGCATTTTTACTTGAAGTTTCTATATGCAGCAGCGCCGCTTGGGTCGTGGCATTTCGGCAACCATTCATGGGTGTGGGATTATCCGGGTTGCTGCCAAAGATCAGCACCAGGGCATTGCCGCTGGCCCAGTCGGGCTGGTTGACTATCTCCTCGATGACAGAAGCGATGTTAGGAGTCTGCTGCTCAGGACCGGCATCTCCTGGTGTGACCCAAATCGGCACCTCCCACGGCACAGATGCTGTTGTTCTTGGCCTGCTGGAGATGTTGTACGCATCACTGGCAAATGCAACGGCATCGGCAGTCAACTCACCATCGATAACAAGATTAACAGGGACTTCACCTTTTAAGCTATCTACCTGAAACTGCACCCACGCATTCCGGATTTTAGTGCCGTTGGGAATTACGATGTCTGTAAATCGCAAACCTACAATTTGCAGATCACCCCTGTCATCATCGTGTTCATAGCCCAATTCCAGGTCGCTGCTGGTCAAACTCTCCATCTGGCCGGGGGCGGGAGGAGCGGTGACGTGCTCCTCAGCTTCATTCGTGTCGCCACTGATTCTGACTTCTATCACAATGGCCAATACTGCGTCTGCAGAAACCAGGCCCAGCAGCAAGAAAAAACAAACCAGACAAATCAATCTTCTAAACATGATAGTCCTCCTTCAAAAGTTAAGCATTTGCAATTAAGGTAAAAATTTTCGCTCTGGAGCACGCTGCCCCGGCGGTCTTAACTTGTTATCTAACTGCTGTTTATTTGCATAAAAACAGCTATTACTATGTAAATTCGAACAGCCGGAAGAATAGAAAATCCACGGGCTTACTTATTCCATTTATACCAAATCGCCCACCTTTCCGTCAAGAAAATTCTCTTGATCATCAACCGGCAAATACCCTTCAAACGACATACTTGCGCTTCACCTCCAACAGGTTTTGTAGAGGGCTTGCCCCCGGCTCGACTGAAGTCGAAGCCTCACCTCCAGGTTGGCAAACATGCTCGACATAAAGAAAAAGGGGCCTATACCGAGTTGATCGGTGTAGGCCCCACACTTTTACTAAACCTTATGTTCTTCCAGCAACTGCTCGAAGTTAACGTATCCCGGTATAAACCGGAAACAGCGCTTATACTCATTACGGAGCAGTTCTG
>DQCG01000695.1 GCA_003533825.1 Phycisphaerales bacterium | reverse complement strand
AATCGATTTCATCGGTTACAGAAACTCTGACACAGCCTCCACTGGCCGAAAAAGTCGGGTGGTCTGTACAAATGTCAAGCTAACCGCCTCGGACGGGGCACGTAATGACCACTTCGGCAGTGCGATAGCCATGAGCGGGGATTATGCTATCGTTGGCGCATACGGCAATGATGACAATCAAGGCGCCGCATACATATTCAAGCGTGAAGGCACAAGCTGGACCGAGCAGGCCAGGCTCAGAAAACCCGTCCCCCGTGAAGCCGATGACTACTTTGGCTATTCGGTCGCCATAAGCGGAGACTATACTATTGTTGGTGCGTATGGTAGTGATGGCGGACGTGGCGCTGCATATGTATTTAAACGCAATGGTACAAGTTGGACACTGCAATCCGAATTGAGTGCTTCGGGTATTGAGATCCATGATTACTTCGGCAGATCTGTCTCAATCAGTGGAGATTATAGTATTGTGGGGGCACCCCGTCATACAAGCCGCGGCTCTGCATTTATATTCAAACGTAACGATACAAACTGGATCCAACAAGACACACTGTATGATTCAGACGTTCAAACTCTATCCGGACTTGGTGGTTTGGTCTCAATCAGTGAGGACTATGCCGTTATGGCGGGGGCCTATACCTATGGAAGCATATGTGAATACGGACCTGTCTACATATTCAAGCGTGAAGGTACAAACTGGACGGAGCAAGTCATACTAAGATCGTCAGAACATTCGTTTGGCAATTCGATATCAATCAGCAGTGACTACGCTGTGGTAGGAGCGTTTGAGGAAAATACTGATGATGAAAACGGTTCAGGCTCTGTATACGTCTTCGAGCGTGACGGCACAAACTGGACGGAGCAGGTCAAGCTAACCGCCCTGGATAGTGAATCCTGGGCTCACTTCGGTAGCGCAGTCTCAATCAGTGGGGATTCTATCATTGTTGGTGTACCTAACGATGACGATCATTATATGGGCAGAGACTCAGGCTCGGCGTACATGTTCGAGCTTAAAGATGGAGAATGGACACAGCGTGCGAAGTTGACGGCCCTGGATGCTCAATACGACGACTTTTTCGGCAGTTCGGTTGCTATTGACGGTGACTATGCGATTGTCGGCGCCCCGAACGACGACGATAACGGGCGAGAATCCGGCTCCGTGTACGTATTCAAGCGTATAGGCTCAATTTGGACGCCATAAGCCAGGCTGACCACGACGGTTGAAATAGAAGAGAATTCTAACTGTTGTACTTTCGAGCCGAACACCTTATTCTACCTGTTTATATATACAATAGCTTGACTATGCAGTTTTGAATAAGGAGTATCCATTCGAATGAAAAATATATACGCGGTTGTGCTTGTTTGTTTGGTATTACTATCAGTATTATCGTGCGGATCACACGCAGTTGGCACTCATGTCATACCTCTTTCAAGGGCTCATGCCCACAATGACTACGAGCACGACCGGCCTTTGTATGATGTGCTCGACCATGGTTTTAACAGTGTTGAGGCGGATATCTTCCTCGTCGGTGACGACCTGTATGTTGCTCACAACCGACGAGACATAACGCCCGAGAGAACTCTGCGCCGCCTTTATCTGGATCCTTTGAGAGAACGCGTAAAGCATAATGACGGACGTGTTTTCCAGAAAGGATCGCAGTTCACGCTGCTTATCGATATCAAAACCGGTGCGATTGGAACCTACAAGGCGCTCGATAAAATCCTGGCCGAGTATCGAGAAATCTTTACATCCTTTGGCCCGGACGGCCGAAGCGGCAAAGCCGTCCTTGCAATCATCTCCGGTAATCGTCCCCGCGAATTCATGGAATCGCAAAAAATCCGCTACGCCGGCTGCGACGGCAGACTTAAGGACCTTCAGTCCGGGTATTCCGCGGATTTAATCCCAATTATAAGTGATAACTGGAGAAACCACTTCAAGTGGAACGGGACAGGCGATATGCCCGCTAAAGAGCATGATAAGCTGAGAGAAATAGTTCAAAAAGCGCATAAAAAGGGCCGAATTGTGAGATTCTGGTCGACACCGGACAATCCCTCGCCAGCCAGAGAGGCCCTCTGGAGCGAGCTGCTCTCAGCCGGCGTGGACCTGATCAATACCGACGACCTCGAAGGTCTGAGGCAATTTCTCCTGGCGAACCGGACCAGGTAAGAAATTTCCTCATTTCCCACAAATTCTTCTTAAAAAAGCAATGGTCGACGCATAATCCGGAGATTTTTCTTGACGGGAAGGCGGCTTCTCTGGTATAAATATTAATAGCACCTATGGATATTTAGTATTTTGGCAGCCGGGTTTTCAATTGTCTATTAAAGATATTTACTTGTTAAATTAGCAGCTAATTATCAGGCTGTTGAAGGAAGGAGGTACTGTCAAATCGAAAACATTGTCTCGGGCCAGTATTGGCGGAACATTATAAGGCCGGAGACTTTCATCGCTTGTTTTGGTATGTGGCCAAAACACAGTTATCTTAGCTTCTTGAAAGGAGGATTATTATGTGTAAAAAATTGATTTGTCTGGTTTTTTCTTTTCTTATGCTGTGCCTGACGGGTAGTGTATACGCCGATCTGGTGGGGCACTGGAGACTTGACGATGGCTCCGGCACCACGGCTACTGATTCGAGCGGCTACGGCAATCACGGAACTGTCGTGGACAATCCCGTATGGGATGCCAAATGGATTACCGGCATTAATGGCGGTGCCATGGAGTTCTATGGCGTGGGCACTGTCTTTGGCAATGGGGATTATATCGATTGCGGCAATGACGCCAGCCTGGACATCACCGGTCCGACCTCCATAGCACTCTGGATAAGACCTGACGCCGATGATCCGGAGGGAATGGGCACAGAGACAGCGCCGATGGCCAAGGCATTGGATCCTGATTGGAGCTGGCAGGTTCGATACGGCTGGGGCGGTCCTGAGCCCTATATGGCATTTACGTTCAATACTTCGCCGAGAGCCTGGGCCTTCGTTGGACGGAACCTGGAGCGCTACGAGTGGTGTCATATCTCATGCTCATTTGACGGCACGACTCTAACAACCTATCTTAATGGAGAGGCAACCGATTCTACTCCAATGGGCCCAATTACCAGCAGCCCTGCCCCTGTCCTCATCGGCTCAGACGGCTGGCAATGTGACTGGATTGGCGCGATCGACGATGTCAGGATTTATGACCACGCCCTGTCGGAAGCCGAAATTCTGGGCACTATGGTAGGTGAAGTATTCCCGTACGCCTATGGCCCCGATCCGGAGGATGGCGCCCTGCATACCGATACATGGGTAACACTTTCCTGGAAGGCGGGAGGCAATGCCGTTTCGCATGATATCTACATAGGTGAAAGCTTCGATGATGTGAACGATGGCGTTGATGAGACGTTCCGGGGAAATCAGGAAAATGACTTTATTGTTGCCGGCTTCCCCGGATATCCGTATCCTGACGGTCTTGTACCCGGCACGACCTACTATTGGCGAATTGACGAGGTCAACGAAGCCGAACCGAACAGTCCGTGGAGGGGTGATGTCTGGAGCTTCATGGTTCCTCCAAAGACTGCATATTACCCTGTTCCGGACGACGGTGCCGAGTTAGTGCCGCAAAATACAATGCTTACCTGGACCCCGGGTTACGGCGCGAAACTGCATACCATATACATCGGCGTAGATTTCGACACTGTAAATGAAGCTTCGGGTGGATCGCCCATGGGAGTTACAAGCTATACTCCCGCTGACCTCCAACTGGCCAAGACATACTACTGGCGGGTGGATGAGTTCGACGGCGCCGGTACGTACAAAGGTGATGTCTGGAG
>DQCG01000279.1 GCA_003533825.1 Phycisphaerales bacterium | reverse complement strand
GGAGAAGAATCTGGTCGCCGGAGGGGCTGGAATCCGGAGAATAATCCTAAAAAGCCCGATAGCCAAACTGGCCGCCGCGGCGGTGATAATAATAGCGGCGTTTATCGGCACGCACCAATTTTTCGGCTCAACCGTCGCCTGGGCGGACGTCGTCGAAAAGTTCCGCTCAGTACCATTCTTCAGTGCTTCCATATATATCAAGGAAAATGCCACTGCAAAACCACAGCAGATGGAATTGTGGATGAGCCGGACGGGAAAGACCCGTGTGAGGATCGGAACGCAGATCATCTTTGGCGACCACGGCGTAATCTCGGACGCCTTCGACATCAAGACACGCTCCCGGGTCGAAGCGGATGAAGACGCAGGCTTCTTCCTCAAGAAGATAGGCGAGGCGGATGCGTTCTCGATCGATTCAATCATCAGAGTCATGTTTGGAGGCCGGATGCAGGATGTGACTCCGCTGGTCAATCCGGACGCGGTCATTTCTCAGGACATGGTTGTTTTCGACGTGGAGATACCCGGTACGCCTGAATGGGTCCGCATCTGGGCCCTGCGAGAGAGCCGCCTTCCGGTACGCATCAGGGTCTGGAATCCGCGGGATGGTGCAGCAACCGACGCCGTCTTTGAGTATTCCAAGGAGCAGGCGGATGAGTTCTTCGATCCGAACGCCTTCGAGAATCTGCTGAAGGCGGAGCGTACCAGCAGTCGTGTGAATATGGCCTATGCCTTCTTCAAAGATCCGGGTGGCAAAAAAATAACGCCGAAGGATATGTTTGCCCTGTCGGGTTATCACGTGCCGGACGTCAAGCGGGTCGGTATGACGCCTGAAGGCGCCGTTTGGGTCACCGCCGGCAAGGGCCGCAACCAGACTCCGAATGGCAATGTCTTCTACGGCTTCTCGCGGATCGAGGACGATCTCGGACGTACTTACTTCAGTGTCGGCGGGGGTCATCGTCTCAAAGGCGACGTATCATACGATATTTTCGTTCCTATCGACTTCCCGTTCGATGACAGAAAGCCAACCAGGATTACGCTATTCTGTGAAGTGGAGGATTACAATCCGAACACAAAATCCGAACTTATCGGCACTGTTGAACTAACTGAGTGGGAGCAAAATGCTCCTTTTCCCGATCCTTTCGGCTCGAACTACGCCGACATCCTGAGATTGAAGATCTCGCTGGCCTACAAACTCTTCGGCTCGGAACACGCCGAGCGGCTGAATCGCCTGGTTCGAACGATTCCTGACTGGACCGAGCAGCCTGGCAATAAGAGCTTACTGTTCTTCCATATGCGTTTGGTTTACAAAAAGGACAAGGATGAAGAAGTCATCAAAATCGGCGAGGCTCTTACCCCGCTCCTCTTTGAGAAGCCGGAGAGAGAGTCGCGATACGGCTTCAAGGAATACCTCATCACTCTGGCCCGGACCGGACGCGTCGATGAAGCCGCAGAACTTTTTAGAAAGATCGACGCCGTTGAGGAGATGTCACCTGAAAAATCCAACGGGAGATATTATCCCCGCTTCATAGAATTCATCGCCGATTCCCTGATCAGCGAGGCGGAGCTTACCGTCGAGCAGATTAGTCACATCCTCGGCTTCGATATCTCCCAGCGAAAAGAATACGAGCGTATTCTGGAAAGAGCCAAACGAGCAGCCGCCAATCGAAAAGCTCGACAGGCCGCCGAACAGCGACTCAAAGAAATCTCCGATTATTATCAAACACATCCACTCCCCGAAAGGATGGAGCTGCTCGAAAGACCCAACAACGAAAGCATCTATCTTATGGGCGTACCAAATACCGTGCCCAACCATGAGGACTACAAGTTTCACCCGATTAATTATCCGATCAGTGGCCTGGTTACTTCTTTAACATACAATGGTGATATCCGGCCCTATGATATTGTCCCGATTCGTATTGAAGATAACGCCGCCGAACAAAAGCTGCTGGCCGACTTGATTTACAAGGATGGAATTACTCATCGCCAGCGGGCGGAGTACGTTCTCGGCCAGTTCGATATGGAGCTGATCGTCGAAGATGGAGAATCCAGGCAGGTGCTCGTGGCCAGATACAACGGCCAAAAACTAAAACCCCAACAGCAGGTCAAAGCCCCTTTACGATATGACAGCAGCAAAAAGTCCAAAGTGGGAATGACCCAAAGCTCGGCAAGTGCAGGCATTCCAATGAGGCAACTGCTGGATGGTTTAGTCAGAGATCAAAACAGGGACATCAAGGATGACAGTAAAAAGCTTATCATCGTCAATGAAACCCGAATCGAAGGCAACATAAGTTCAGAAAGGGCATTCTGGCCGGGCGATGAAGGGCTCAGGCTCGCAAAGAAATGGTTCGAAGAGCATTTCGGTGTCACTTTCACCGAAGAAACACGAACTATGAAAACCTACGTGATAAGGACACGCAAGGAAGGATAACCGAAATGAAGTTTGGATATAACAGCTTCAGGAAACGAAGGTTCGGCTTTACGCTTATAGAACTGCTGGTGGTCATTGCGATAATCGCGGTCCTTCTGGCAATACTGCTGCCCAGCCTGCGACGAGTTAAAGAACAGGCTCGCCGGGCCGTATGTCAGAATAACCTGCATCAAGGCGGTGCGGCCATGTTTATGTACGCCGGGGATTTTGACGATGCCTTACCCATCGGAAGTATTATTGATCGAACGGCCCCTGGATATTCAACCTCCTGGGACCGGGCCGACCAGATGGCCCTGGTCAATGCCGAAACCATGAGGCACCTGGGAGAAGGTTACGGCCTGACCGATGAACATGCAACATGTGAGACGGCGCGCAAATACTTTGAGGCCAAAGAGGACTGGCTGGAACCCCGGCAGCCTTCGCCACAGTACACGCAGGTATTCCAGGTTGGGTGGATCTATTGGGGTGCGCGCGGCCGCTGGAGGGATCCGGACACAGGCAAGGAGTATGTCACCGCGAGGAAGATCTCGGATCGATCCACATCCAGGACCCTGGCAACGTGCTTCTGCTACAACCGATTTGATGCCGTAGGACCCACCGGCCCCTGGCCGACATGGTATGCCTCGC
>DQCG01000413.1 GCA_003533825.1 Phycisphaerales bacterium | reverse complement strand
TTCATTTGTAACAGACTAATGCAGCTTCTGTGGCTGCATCGCTAAGATCATTGCCGACAAGGGCCTGAGCCTTAGCTACACTCGTCCCGGCAGCGTAACTGCGAATACTGGTGCGGATTGTACCTGCCGTGGAACATGCTTCAGTCCACCTGGTTCTTTCAATGCGGACTTGCATCAGCGGAACAGCTATCGCGGCAAGGATACCGACGATGAGAATTACCACCATCAGTTCTACGAGCGTGAATCCATCAGTTCTTTTTAGCATTTTGCCCCGATTGAAAATTTAAGAATACATCATCTTTCAGTGAGCTTAGTCGAGAAGAATTTATAGTATCTTTAGACCCTCTATTTAAAATATAGCATAGAAACTCTACATGGCAAATAAAAGGTTAACTACAGTTAAAGAATGGCTAAGAAAATTATATTTATAGGACTTCAGGACATGTATCGGCTCTGTTTCTTGTCTATGCTAATGGGCAGGGGTTTTCGGACTTAGGCATGCTAACCGCTATCCGCTAAACGCTGTCTTGCCATTAATGTGTTGCTGTCTTGAATTTTCAGTCCAAAATTTATTGTACGATTTCGCCTTAATTTCGAAGATTACTGGGCAAATTCATCATAGGAAGAAGGATTGTATGTGAGCACCCGGAGAGTATCGAATCCTGCGGGGATCTTAGTGCTGGCTACCCGGTCGAAGGTCATTGATGCGTTGCCCTCTATAACCATGGGCAGGTCGGAGTAATTAATAAGCGTGCCTTTGATCTGGGCGGCTACGTTGCCGGAGAAGTGTACGCCAGTGACAGCGACAACTCCTTCCAGCGTGGAGAAGTTGCCTTGGAATGAAGCGGCAAAGCCCGGGGCTACAATGGATGAACCAACTAAGCTGCGAATCTCGTCGAATTCGGCGCCCGGAGGATATGGGCCGCTGCTGAAGTTACCCATGAAATCGATTCTGTCGGTAGCCGGATCGACTGTCACATCGCCTTCGCCGACTATGATTCCCTGCAGGTCCACGTTGCTTTCGAATGTGACTATATTGGGTGATTCGATGAGTAAGATTCCCTGTATGGTCACACCTTTGAGAAAGACGGGATTAGTTCCGGCAGCGATTTTTGCGTTGACAAGAATGTTCATGCCGGCAGCACTTAAATCGGTAGAGGAATCGATCATTATTCCTGTAGCATACGGCCCGAAAAGTGTCGTATCGGGTTCGGGGAAGTCCACGGGCTCGACGCCTATGAAGACGTGATTGTCTATGGCCGTCTGGCCCTGGTCGCCGTCGATGAGTATATCGCCGCCAAAAGTTGCATCGGCGTCCGGGTTGCCGATCATGATATCGCCGTGAAAGTTTGTGTTACCGCCTACAGACACTGCGGTATCGCTACCTGAACTGTCAATATAAATATCTGCTTCCCAGGACTCAGTCAAGCCGGTCGTAGTGGGATTGCCGGTATAGTTAAGAGGGCCTTTAGTTGCAAGGCCGTAATTAAAGATCGGATGTTCGTAAGGTTCGATGTCGAATTCGACTTTTATCGTGCGTGTAATCTGGGCGCCGCCTCCAGTAGAGAAAACCTCCAGAACGCAGGAATTAGCGTCGCTTATACGCATTAATCCACTAAAGGTCTGTCCGGTTGACGAGTCCAGTGTAACCGGGGATATTGTGCCGAGGTTTTTCTTAAGTATGATGTTCGTGATGCTATTCGCATCCATGTTGGATTCCAGGGTGTTCATTATGGTGCTGAAATACTTGTTTATTGGCGTCGAGCTTGGCATCGCTACGGTCTTCAGCCAGTGCCGCTCTACCTCAAACCCGGACGTGGCGCTGCCCAGCGCGCAGCCGACCTTGTGCTGGTTCGAGGCCAGTTGCGTGTTCGTGCCCGACATTGCGGCCATTGAAACAGCCAGGGCGGAGAATATCAGTACGAAAATCATTGCGACGATGAGTACAGCGCCTTTGCGCTTTAGATGAACAGATTTTTTTATGGTTGCCATTTTTCCCCCCACCGGAAAAGCTCCCATTTTGAGAGTTCTTGTAACTTCTATCTGCTAACTAAAGTATACGAAACATTTGCCCCACATGCAAAATAGCCTAAATATGCCAAGTCAGCTTGAACAAGTATCGGATTACTTTTTTGAGTTTTCATTCCCTGTTTTTCGTCCTATAACATTACTTCTGTATAGGAGGATGGATTGTAATCCAATACTATTTCGGGTTCGAAGCCGGCCGGAACTTCGGTTAGGCCGGAACGGTTGAACAGCAGATCGCTGTTGCCCGACAGCGTCATTTCTTTGATGGAGTAATTGATGACCGAGCCGTTGATTGTTCCGCCGGCGCTGCCGAAGAATTCTATGCCGTTGCCGGCTATTGCACCGCAGAGCGTGCTGAAACTGCCGCCGAATGACAAATGGAAACCCGGAGCAATGATGAAAGTGCCCGTCAGGTCATGGAGACCTTCAAACTGGGCTTCGGCAGGAAGTTCAGTAACAGGATGGCTGTCAACATTGCCAAGAAATCCGATTTGATTTGTACCTGAATTGTCTTCAATATTTCCGTCTCCAACAATAATGCCGGTGACATCCACGTTTCCGGTGAATTTAACTACGTTGGGTGTTTCGATATATATAACGCCTTGTAGTGTCGCGTGTCCGGAGAAGGTCGGATTTGTGTTTGGGACTATTCTGATGTTCTCGAAAGTGGCATTTGAAGAGGTGTCTGTACTGGTGTCAACTATGGAAGTCACATAAGGTTCAAACATGGCCGGATTAAGTTCGGGGAACTCACTCGGCGGGACACCGAACGATACGTGGTTGTCTACGGCTGCCTGGCCTGTTTCACCGCCTATGCCGGCCTGTCCTCCCTGGAGGTCCACGGTGGCAATGGGATTAACGATGCTTACGTCACCGGCTATTTGTGAGTTGCCGATGATCGACAGGGCGAGATTCGAGTTCTCGCTTTCAATATAAACACTTGCCTCAACTGAGACGTTCATGCCTTCCAGTTCGATGTTACCGGATAACGACAAGGGACCTTTCGTTGCCACACCGAAATCGAAGACGTTGTTTGCTCTTTCGTCGAGATTATAGTTTGCTCTTATTGTGCGTGTTATCGAGCCGTAGGTGCCGGTGACATCGACCTGGACTGTTTCGGCATCCAGTTGTTTAATCGTTGAGGAGAAACTGCTCGCGTTTGACGAATCCAGAGTGACGCTTGGTATGGTTAGGATTGTGCCGTCATAGAAAGGAGCGATATTTGTGATGCAACATGTTGTCAGCTCATTTTGCAGCGAACCTGCGATTTGATTAAATCTGTCGGCATCGAGTGTCGTCCCGGGTATTGAAACCTGGTTTAGCCAGAAGCGAATGACGTCAAATCCTGATTCGGCGCAAGCTCTTGCGCGATCTGCATTGCGCTGGTTATTTGCAATCTGGATGTTCATGCCGGATAGTGCAGCCATCGAGACAGCCAGGGCAGAAAAGATTACAACGAATATCATTGACAGGATAAGTACAGCGCCTCGATTCTTTGAATGAACTGATTTGTTAGCTCGTGCCATTTTTTCACCCCCCATTGAAAAAACGCCACGTAAACAGTTTTGTAAATATTTCTATTTTCCAGTTAAAATATACGAAATATTAGTGATATATACAAAAACACTGATGTATCTTTCGTATTATCTGGTGTGTATTCGACAGAATAAGGAAAACACTCGACAGAAAGAATTATATGTAATGAGAGTCTGATTACACGGCGTTTTGCTGCTCGGCGAAATATGAGCTGCGGGCGAAGGGCCCGGAAATAACCCAGGAAAATCCCAGTTCAATCGCTTTCTGCTTCCAGAAGTCGAATTTGGCAGGAGTTATATATTCGACGACATCGAGTGAATCTTTCGAAGGCTTGAGATATTGGCCGATCGTTAATCTATCGCAATCGACGTCGCGCAAACCTCTTAAGACCTGCTCAACCTCATCATCGGTTTCACCCAGTCCGAGCATGATTGAAGATTTGGTTTGGATATCATTGTAGTTTTCTTTGGCCATTTTGAGCAAATTCAGAGATTGTTGATAATCGCCGCCGGCTCTGGCAATCGAGTACAGTGAAGGAACCGTTTCAACGTTGTGGGCGAATACAAAAGGTAAGGCATCCCGAAGGATTTCAACCGCCCGGGTCTGGCAATTGCGGAAATCGGGGACCAGTATTTCGAATTTTATGTCCGGGCATTGCTGTCTGACAGTGTCGATACAATCACGGAAATGCCCGGCGCCGCCGTCCGGCAGGTCATCTCGGTCGACGCTGGTTATTACCAGGTATTTCAGTTTCATTTGTATGGCCATCTGGGCCAATCGCGACGGCTCGGTCTTGTCCGGCGGCTCAGGCCTGCCGGAGTTGACAGAGCAGAATTTGCAGTTTCTCGTACAGATGTTACCAAGAATCAGGACTGTTGCCGTTCCTCTCGACCAGCATTCGCCTCGATTCGGGCAGTTTGCATTGCTGCATATCGTTTGCAGACCCAGAGAGTCGAGGACTTCGTTGGTGTGCTGGTAACTGCCGCCGGTCGGCAAAGGTCTGCGGAGCCATGGCGGCAGCCTGCGTTTTTGCTGTTTCGGAATTTGTGCTTTGTCCTCTTGCATTCTATATTTGGTCCGCCGAGAAATGTTTTGTGAGCAGTTTAGCCAATTCTTTTTTTATCTGAGTCATTGAGTTGTGCTTGCCGGTTTCCTTCAGAACCGATGTCATTTCCACGTTGTTCAGGCCGCATGGTACGATGAAATCGAAAATGCTCAGGTCGTTTTG
>DQCG01000034.1:1257-3799 GCA_003533825.1 Phycisphaerales bacterium | reverse complement strand
TTCTACACAGCAAGCCCTAATTAAGACTTCGCCTGGCTTACAAACGCATCTAATATAGTCCGATATTGTCAGAGTGTAAGCTCAAACTTCCGACCGCTCCACTCAGTAAGGGGTAGGTGAGAATCTTCACGGTTTCCCGGAATCTGTCGAAATCCACCCGGCCTTTTGCGAATTCATCGATATCCGACTTTTTCGTGCGAATAACAAGAATTGAAGGCGAGGATAATCCTATGTTATCTAATGCACTTACCGTTGCCATCTTGGTTATCATTTTTCCATCGGCAGTTCGTTCTTGTATTATTATTTGGTCTTCTCCTGGAAGCATCCTTGTCGCCACAATTGTTGTTCCTGTAGGTCCGCCTTTTCCGGTGACTGTCAGAATCACCGATTCATCCGGTTTCAAACTTCGGATATTAGCAGCATGTTTTAGCGCTTTTATCAGGGTTGTTTTGAGGTTCTCTACCTTCTCGGCGTCATATTTCTCTTCCGGGCGGTCGGTTCTGCGTCTTCTTTCGACTTTTTCCGGCTCATACATTTCCTGCTTCATCTCCTGCCAGACAGGGTCGCCCTCTTGTTCTGTTTCCTTTTCATCATCCTGCACGTCAGGTGAAGGTGTAAGTGGAAAATCAACTTTCATCAAAAACAATGCCCCGAAGCCCTGCAGGTATAAGCTTTGTATCCCACCCCTGCCTCCCGTAAACATCGAGAATGGATCATTTCTCGATACTAACATGCTGCCGTATGCTGTTAAGATGCGGGCCTGCCCAATGTTTTTCTGGAAGATGCGGGACATGACGGTCATATCTTCGTTTATCGCAAGAAGGTCTTCTGTTTTAGTCTGCTCGGAAGGTATTACAAGAATGGTTCCGGCACTGCCAGTCCGCGATCCAAAAGAAAGGCCCCGACTCAGATTGTAAATATTGTTATTCACAGCAGGCAGAGTCGGCGGTGTTGGAGGAGCCGGCGGCGTTGGAGCAGGCATCGGCGAAGGCATCGAGGGCCCCACGGGAGCTTCGGGCGCATTATTGGCCGATGCAAAACCCGCCGCCAACAAAATTAACGCTAAAATTGAAATTATTGTTTGGGTAAGTGCCTTCATTTTTCTTCCTTTCGATTTTTAATTTTCGAAGTTTTGAACTTCTTCACTATTTGATTGACCTGGTTGGGTATATGACAAAAATTGTGCCATATCCTGTTTGGTACGCATCAATTCATCTTCCGTTAGCAGGGCGAAAGTTGCAAAAGCATCGCTCAATTCATTTCTGTCTTTGAGCCTGTTCGATTCCATCTGGTCGAGAGCCAACGCAACCTGTTGTCTGTACTGGCTTTGTACTTCATTGAAAGATGCAATGAGATCCGCAAGCAGCTCATTGGTCACGGCGTTGGAAGCAGCTACGAACTGTAGGGCAACCCGGTTCAGGTCCTGGCGGTACTGTTGACCCAGCTCATCTCTGATTCGGATATAACCATTCGCCAGACCCAACTGCAAATACTGCTTCGTTTCATCGAGTAGATTCTGACGAATAGCCGGTTCGAGAGTCGCCTGAATCTGTTGCATATCCGGTGGTTGCGGCCCTGAGAATCGGCCTGTTGCATATCCGACAGCAATCAGCAGCACCGCCGCGGCAGCTATTTTTGTGAAGCTTTTTGCAGCATTGAGCCTTTCTATGATCCGGATTCGATTATCGGGCCTTACGATTTCCGATTGCCCGGCGGCCTCAGCCAGCTTTGCGATTGTCGAATCGACAACTTCCTTCGGCGGGACCGGCGGAATCTGCTCATTTTTGATAGCATTCACCGCTTTTTCCAATGTGTTTTCATTTTCATCCATAATACAACCTCATTTTTACCCTTTCGCCGATAACTCGAAAGATTTACGTAGTTTAGCTCTGGCCCGGTGCAGCAGCACACCTGCAGTATTAGCCTTGATATCGAGCTCGTGAGCTATTTGTCGATAGCTCATATCGTTTAGATATCGCAGGCAAAAGACCTGTGCTTCCTGCGGCGGCAGTTCGCTCAGCGATTCTCGCAACATGGATGTTAATTCTTTCTGCTGCGCATGTTGTGACGGGCATGGATATTCACTTTTCACAGAGCTATAATCCTCGAAGTCTGTTTCGGACTGAGCCCGTCGAAATCGCCGGCGGAGCTGATCGATCGCACGGGTGGTTGTCAGTCTGGCCAGCAGCCCTGAAAAATTCCGCACACGATGACGCCGGCAGAAATCAAGAGCCGAAACGAAAGTTTCCTGGAAACAGTCAGCGGCATCCGCGTGATTGCCCAGCAGCCGGTACGCTGTCTGCCAAACGGCAGGGCCGTGCTTTTTGATAATTATCTGCCAGTCAATCACTTGCAAGCTCCATCGGCAATTTTTCCCGGCCCCGTCTTTCACCAGGCTTCCAACGGGGCGAACGAAGCTTCATTCAAATCCGTCAATAACGAGCCTTCGATATATAAGTCGCTGCATCGAACTATTTTATTACAATAATTTTCAATTCTCGACGGCCCATTGTAAATTCAGTGTCGCGCGTCGAAAAAAAAA
>DQCG01000034.1:0-1175 GCA_003533825.1 Phycisphaerales bacterium | reverse complement strand
AAAATTTCTCATTGGAGGCCAGAATGACAGGAAAAGTCAAGAGCATAAAAATAAAAACAGGAGGTTTTGCCTTTGGCTCCAGCCGGGTTTCACCTATTACTTTTCTCCTTCCTTTGTGTTGTGCATTTTTACTTGTCCTTATCGGTTGCGAAAGTCAGCAGCAGAAAGAGGAACGCGCTGCAAAGATGCGGAAATTACCGGCGGAAGCAAGAAAGGTTAGTTTACAAGAGTCGCTGGAGAGCAAATTCGAGAATCCGGAAGCGCATTATGAATTGGCTCAGTTGTATCATGCCGAAGGGCTTTGGGCGAAGGCGGAGTATCGTTACAATATAGCTTTAAGTTTCGATCCCGCCAACGCGGAAGCTCAGGCGGCGATGGTGAAGCTTTTCGTTGACAGCGGCGATACGGCTAAATCCAAAAACTATGCCGACGTCTATGTAAAAATGGTTGGCAGTTCGGCGATTCAGTCGCTCCGGCTTGCAATGGCTTTTCAGAAAGAGCAGCTTGATGAATATGCTTTGGCCTGTTATCAGCAGGCGCTCGATTTGGCGCCGAGTTCGGCAAGAATTAACAAGCAGATGGCCTACTATTACCTGAGCAAAAATGATAATGACCGGGCAAAGGAATATTTGGTCCGCAGTTTCCAGCTCGATCCCAGGCAGCCGGAAGTCGCCGGCGAGCTGGGCCGGCTCGGTGTGGAAGTCAGAATACCCAAGGCAGCCGAGACGGCCGGGGCACCGGGCCAGCCGGCCGAAAAGGATTTGAAAATGGTCATGAGACATGGCCGCATCCAGTTCGAACCGGCAGACTAAAAAGTTAAGATAAATGAGTAATGCTCGATGCTCCTGATTGGCAACTGGCTAAAATCGAACATCAAGTGTCGAGAATGCGGAATTACTTTTTCATTGCCCCGTGGCGAAAGGATGCGCTGCGGGGTTTTTTTTCAATCTTAAATTGACAATTTTTTAATGTCCTTTTCTAATGACATTTTGCAGAACTGACTGATTATAAAGGATGAATGCTGTGCTTGGATTACATATTGCTGATATTCTTGTGCTATTGCTGTATTTGCTCGGCATGGCTGTAATTGGCTTCTGGAGCGCGAAAAAAATCAAACAAAGCCAGGACTTTTTCATGCCCAGGCGATTCGGCAAGGCTATGATGGTAATGTTCGG
>DQCG01000501.1 GCA_003533825.1 Phycisphaerales bacterium | reverse complement strand
CTATATGGCTTGTTCAGCAAGCCCGAATTAGATTCGCAAATTCTGATGTGATATCAGGCAATACGAGATAAATAGGCTGATATTCCAGGAGAGACTGCAAATGTTCCAGACCTCTCGTGAAATTCAAAAGTCTCTTGTGGAGCTGCACATCACCTCTGGTAAGAAACGGTTCGAGGCTTAAAGTAGAGACAATAACTGCCTGCGGCGTGCCGAGGGGGTCGGGTAACGCTCCTGTGAAAGCGTCGTAGAAGAATTGCCATGCACCAAGAGACAAGAGCTTATATCGCTTAATACCCGCGGCGCCCATTTTTCTTTCTACGTGCTGCATTTCCTTTGCGGCAATATCTGCGTGTTCCTCGAGCTGGGCGGCGTCTTCAAGTACTATATGGTTCTCAATGGCTTTTAAACGGACGGTTCCCGACCGCGGTGCCAGCAAGGGAACTGCGTAGTTGTCAGGATCCTTTGCCAGAACACCGCCGCCGCTGACTTTCTGACCATTCTTTACGCGAATGTCGGTGAACGTGAAACGTTCACTGCGCAGGGGCAGGTAGAGAACATTCGGTTCCGGCATTACTTTTACCGCGCTCTCGGGTTTTCCCTTCAGCAGTACGTTGTAACCGCCTCTGAATCTCACTTTGTCGCTTCCCTTAAAAGCCGTTTGTTACACTTTATTTACGCAAGTCGCTCACATCCATTGATTCCATAAAGGCCAAAACTGCCTGCTGCTTTTCAAGAGCCTTTGAAAACATCCATAACATAGTTTTACAAAGGCTATTCTACAGGAAAAGGCTTCTCTATTCAACCCTCGAATTAAGCCCAGAGCCTCGTTTATCGGTCAAAAAGACACCAAATTACCATTTGGGAGAATTTCTCAGAGCAAAGAGGCTATCGTGAAACAACACTTTGAAGCAATCCGAAGAATTGCTATTTGAATGTTGTGGATATCATGTTATTTACAGTTATTTCAGAATAATCACCATTATTTGGAAACATGAAAACGGGCATCAAGCTTGAAAAGCCGTTTTACAGGCAAATTAAGGACTTTCGACCTTTCAAGAGATAAAGATGTACGGATTTGTTCAAGAATGTTCTCTATCCTGTTGTCATCGACTGCGATGATGGTAAACCAAATGTTAAAAACGTCATTGCGCAGATAGCTGTGGGTCACTTCATGGAACCGGCCTATTATCTCTGCCGCATGGTCTACCTGCTCAGAGTCAACACTCACGGCAGCCAATGTGCTGTGAAAGCCGAGTTTTTTGGAATCAAAGCTGGCCCCGATACGGCGAATCACTCCCTCATCGAGCATAATTTGCATTCTGTTCCAGAGCTCCTCTTCTGAAATATTCAGTTTTTTGGCGATAATCTCATAAGGTCTCTCGCTCAGAGGGAAAGCATCTTGAAACTCCTGGAGTATTCTGCTGTCGGTTTTATCCATGTTGTCTTTTATGCCGTATAACAAATGCCATCGCTTTCACACTTTTGGCCGATTTCATGTTGACACTTGACCTTTTTCTATTAGATGATTATACGTAACAAGTATAATGTAAAGGCAGTCAAATGTAAAGGTAAATGATGACTCTGACCAATGATTCTAAAGTTAACTTTGTGGCAATCCCTCCTCAGAGCAGGTACGTTAAAACTAATCAGGCATCTGGAAAATCTCTCCGCTGCGCTGCAATTCCGCCTGTTTTTCCTCATCCAGGCCGATTTCACTATCGGTTAAATAGCATCCTGGGTCTGGCGCCCACGAATCACCAAAATGCAAATCCGCCCGGACCCTCAAACTCCCGCCGCAGCCGTCAAAAAACTTACAGAGTCGGCATCTTCCTTTTATATGCTGACGGCGTTCTTTCAAACCTTTCAGCAGGGGATTGCTCGTATCTGTCCAAATCCGGCTAAAAGGCCTCTTTCGCACATCACCAAGGTCGTAATGCCACCAGAACTGGTCCGGATGCACCTTCCCGTGGAAATCAATACAGCCTATCCCGACCCCGCTGCTGTACATGCCGCCGCCGTTCCAGGTTAATAGTTTCCAGACTTCTTCTGCTCGGGCGGGATCCTCTTGCTTTAATTTCAAGTAGAGATATATGCCGTCAACATGGTTATCGACCGTTAATATATCGGTGGTCTTGCCTGCTTGTTTATACTGCCTGGTCTTGGCCGATATTGTATCAACGGCCTCTCTGCTTTGAGTGTGTGTAAGATCCTCGCTTGCCATGCTCCCTCCTCTGCCGCTCGGGACAAAATGGTAAAAGCAGGCCCTCTCAATATTCTTTGCCTCGAAAAAACCAAACAAACTTTCAAGATCCTGAACATTTTTCTTGGTCAGGGTTAATCTAAGGCCGATTCGCACGCCGGCATCCTGGCAGTTCTTTATGCCCTGCACAGCCCTGTCAAATGCACCGTCCACGCCTCTGAACTTATCGTTGGTCTCGCCTATACCGTCAAGACTTATGCCTACGTAAGAAACTCCGTGCTGCTTTATTTTTTTCGCCATATCGGTTGTTATGAGGGTTCCATTGGTTGAAATGACCGTCCGAACACCTCGCTCGACTGCATATTCGATCAATTCAAACAAATCGGGACGCGTCAAAGGCTCACCGCCGGAAAATAAGACCGATGGAACGCCGAACTGCACAAGATCATCCAATACGGTTTTGGCCTCATCAGTTGACAGCTCATCATCGGCTTTTAATACTCCGCTGTCGTTGTAACAATGCACACACTTAAGATTACACGACCTGGTAATGTTCCATACGACGATAGGGCGTCTCTCGGATGCTTTCTTTGGGACGATTTCACCTTCGCGTTCACCGGAGCCTTTGGCCCCATAGCGAAGCCAATCTCCCGGCGTGACCTGATCACAATATAATTTACTGATATTTATCATTTATTAGCCTGTAAGATTAAAATCCTCACGTAGATCAACGAGTTGCTTCGGGCGGCACATAAGCGCAAAAAGGCTCTTCGGCCATATAATTACCCGTAGCGGCATACGCTCTGCCCCGACACCCGCCGCATACATGTTTGTATTCACAAACACCACATTTACCTTCGAGCTGACTGCTATCCCGCATCCGTGCAAGGTCTTCACTGCCGTACCATATATCTGAAAGCTTCTGCTTAAGCACATTGCCGCAATTGACGGGCAGATAGCCGCATGGAAATACATCGCCCTGATGACCCACAAACAATACTCCGAGGCCTGCCAGACATCCTTTCGATGCTCCTCTATATCCGCTCCTGCCCGGAACATCGCCTTGGCCATGGCCTGATTCGGTGCGGGATTTGTGCAAACCCTGCTGTCTTATAACACGTTCGTAATGAGGGCCGCAGGTCACTTTCATTTGTAATTCACCTCGACCATCCAATCTGCAAATATCAAGCATTTTCTGTTCGCACTGCTCGGGAGAAAGCATATCGGTTTCCGCCAAAGACTGACCGCAGCCAACGGGTACAAGCATAAATATATGTACTGCTACCGCACCGAGGGATTGAGCAAGTTGATAAACATCTTCTAATTGCCCGGCGTTATGCCTGGTCAAGGTCATATTTATCTGAAAAGGCGTTTTTCTATCACGGAGATGTCCGATACCTTCGATTGCTCTTTCAAACGAGCCTTCGAGCTGCCGCAGCTTGTTATGAACCTCAGCGGTTGCCCCATCCAGACTTACCGATACCCTTGCGATACCACTGTCGCGTATCTGCTCAGCTATGGTTGTATCTATCAGCGTTCCATTCGTCGCAAGGGCGGTAGTAATTCCCAGTGAATGAGCATACCTGACTAACTCAAACAGATCCTCGCGGCAGAGCGGCTCACCGCCGGAAAAAACCAGTATAGGCATCATGGGCTGACTTCGCCCCAGCTCAGTCAATTGTTCGATCAGGGCTTTCGCCTGTGGTGTTGTAAGGTCTCTATGGGCCTGTTCATTGGATTCTATACGCCGGCAGTGAGCACAGGTCAAATTGCACCGTATCGTGCTCTCCCAAAATAAAAGCCTCAGCATCTGTTTTGGCTTTGAAGCATCCTTCACTGTTTTGCATCCTCCTTACTATCCGATTCAGACATTATTTCTTCGGCCTGTCTGACAATGCTGTCCACCAGCTTTGCAGCCTCGGTAGCTCCGTTTTCCCTGGCTACGATGTTGACGTTCTTGATCACGCAATGCAGCAGCTTATTAACAACGCTGTTGACCATGGTCTCCATAACCTCTCGGCAGGATGCATCCTGCTTGCCTGCGACGAAGAAGCGTTCTATCTCATTCTCGCCGATTTGCTTGAATTGCGTTTTCATCCGGCCTATCAGAGGCCCTATATCCTTAGAGCCGAACCATTCGGTGAAGTCCGCGACATTTTCGAGGATGATCTCCATGCCCTTGGCCACATCCTGCTGCCGGGCTTTACGATTCTGCTCGACAACTGCCGACAGATCGTCCACGCTGTAAAGATAAAGACCCTCCAATTCGTTTACTGCAGGCTCGAAGTTCCGCGGCACTGCGATATCTATAATCAGCAGCGTCCCTTCTTTGCGATGGGCTATTATTTCCTTGAACGAGTCCTTTCTGAACAGGTAATCCTGCACTGAAGCTGAGGCTATTGCTATATTGGCGCCAATCAACTGCTCGTTAAGCTGCTCCCATTTATCTGCCCTTATACCGTACTGTTCGGCCACCTTCAGGCCCCGATCATAAGAGCGGTTAACGACAGTTATATTCCGGGCTCCGGCCTGGAGCAGGTGCTGAACGAGCAACTGGCCGGTATCGCCGGCACCAATGACAACTACT
>DQCG01000154.1 GCA_003533825.1 Phycisphaerales bacterium | reverse complement strand
TATAAGCTCGCAATGCGGCGAGCAGCGTATCCGGTGACCAAACGCCCTCCACAAATAGGGCAAATCTGCTCAAGCTACCGGCTTTGCCGTAGACAACGTTTTCGTCTGTATCGACGTACACATCCTCTAATATCTCGCACGTACCTGGTCCGATCTCATGCAGAACCTGGAGGCTCGTCTCATCTGCGTTCAAGGCAGCCACCTCAGCTTCATCATAAGGTATGCAAATCGCGAACTCGCCGGAGAACTCGCCGTCGAAGGTCACATCGAAAGCGGATGAATCAAGCAGGATCCCCACTGCACAGTCATCAAGTTCGTCTGGACTTATTTGCTCTACATTATATACACCGCCTTTATACAGATCATATCGTCCGAAGATCACATCAATGCTGTCATCTCCGTACGTACCATAGATCTCCTCCGACTTATATATGACCTCAATGTTGAAAGTCCCTGGCCCAGTTAAACTTCCCGTATCCCTAAAGACGGTTAGTTCAACATCCTCATCGGTAGCGTTGATTGTCCCTCCATCCATGACAAAAGAACCCATTCCTTTGGCACCAACGCAAAGCCAACCTCCCACATCAATAGTGCCACCGTGCAACTCATATGTCCCGTCACCATTGCACCATAGCCCCTCTGATCCCGGATCTGGCCCAACGAAAAGCGTATTGACAGTTACCTTTCCACCTGACTGAACGAAAGTTCCCTCACCGCGCCGACCCATAAAGATTTCATCGGTTACGACTGTGCCATTAATTAATTCGTACTTACCTACAGCCCCGACTCCGCGAGCCAGTGAAAGACCAGATGGTATGCCTTGGCCGAAGACGGTGTTCATCCCGCCTGTTTGAATGAACCTGCCAGTTCCATCGTCCTCGTCTCCTATCTCCACCTCAAATGCCGAAAGTTCACCGCCAACCAGTTCATAAGTACCGTTTGAACCAGCGCCCCGACCAATAAACAGACAGTCTTGAATCAAGTTCTTCCCGCCTGTTTGAATGAACTTGCCGGTTCCTCGGTGTCCTACATCTTCATATCTTGCTGAAGTTTGCCCGCCCGACTGCTCAAAGAACTCACCCCAATCCACGTGAAGTCTGTCAGTAATCGCAAGTGATCCGCTGACCAGACCTAAATTACTACTGAATTGAATATAAGCTCCTTTGGCATTGGCAACACTACTAATCGTTACTGTGCCTGAATTCTCTATGTAGACAGTATCTTCCAAACCAGGAACGCCGGGGACAGGTACACATTTCTGCAAATCGGGATCCCATTCCTCGTGTCGCCAATTGTCAGGCATGGACCAATTTCCCATGCCAGCCACCCAGTAGTATAGATCCTCCGGACACTGGCCAAATGCCGAAGCTGAAAAAAAAGGTAGAAACAAAAAATATCCAATTAGCAATACAAACGAGACAGCCTTGTCTTTCACTTCTTTGCTCATTACTCTTTTCATTTCACTTGATCTTGTTTTATCCATTTTCGTACCCTCTTTAAATTTTTAGTATCCGACAACATAATGCGATTCGCCATCCATACAGTTATCATGCATGCCTCATATGCAACCTCCTTTTTGTTCGCGCTCGTTTTAGGTCTGGAGTACCAGACGACTGACGTTTGCTAACACTCGGAAGTGGTGAGTCTCTCGCTGTTGATAGATAATACCTATTGCTTCCCCGTTGAATCAAGCTCTGATTAGACAGTGATTCACGGCTGGGAGTTTGTCAAGAAATAATTCCCAATAATGAGAAGATTTCTGTCGAAACGGCGATATCGGGCTATAAATGCCGAAAATAGTGTGAAATTTTTACGTTTATTAGCTCTCAGAGGCTGCAAAAAAAGCCGAAGGTACAAAAACATCTGTCTCATACCTTCGGTTTTAGATTCTTTGCAAGCCTGCTATTACCGCTTTGGCTACTCGTCGTCCATATAGGGGTAGCGGAAGTTTCTGGGCGGCAGGAAAGTTTCCTTGATGGCACGCGGGGAGACCCATCTTTCGAGATTGAGCCAACTGCCGGCCTTGTCGTTAGTGCCGGATGCGCGTGTGCCGCCGAACGGTTGCTGGGCTACGACGGCGCCCGTAGGCTTGTCGTTGACGTAGAAATTACCCGCGGCGTGACGCAGCGTATCCATCGCCTTGACAATGGCTCCGCGGTCGAGGGCGAATATCGCCCCGGTCAAAGCGTACGGCGACGTTTGGTCGCAGGTGTCCAGCGCCTGTTCATATTCGGCCTCCGGATACACATAAATCGTCATAACCGGTCCGAAGATCTCTTCGGCCATGAGTTTCGACTTCGGGTCCCTGCTGACCACGACTGTTGGTTCGATGAAGTATCCGACCGAGTCATCGCATCCGCCGCCGACGATAATATCCATATCGGGAGAATTCCTGGCGTATTCAATGTACTCGCTGATGGTATCGAAGGATTTTTTATCGATAACCGCGCCCATATAGTTCTTAAAGTCGCACACATCGCCCATTTTAATCTCGCCGATCGTGCTTAACAGCAGGTCTTTGACCTGCGGCCAGATCGAGTCGGGGACATACGCCCGCGAGGCGGCCGAGCACTTCTGCCCCTGGTACTCGAATGCGCCACGCACTAAAGCGGTCACGAGTGCCTCGGTATCGGCGCTGGCGTGCGCGAAGATGAAGTCTTTTCCGCCGGTTTCGCCGACGATTCGAGGATACGAGACGTATTTGCGAATGTCTTTACCGATGGCCAGCCAGATCGTTGAAAACACGTAAGTGCTTCCGGTAAAATGGATGCCGCCGAGCCGGACATCGTCCAGCGCCGGCGGGGCGACCACCGGGCCGGGACCCGGCACCATATTAATCACGCCGGGAGGCATGCCCGCTTCTTCCAGGATTTTGATAATAAAATACGCCGGAAGCACAGCAGCCGACGCCGGCTTCCAGACCACGGTGTTGCCCATTAATGCCGGAGCGGTAGGAAGATTGCCGGCGATTGACGCAAAATTGAACGGCGTTATCGCCAGAACATAGCCATCCAGAGGTCGATGCTCCATATAGTTCAATATGCCGGGAGTGGACATTGGCTGGTCACCGTATACCTCCTCCATAAAGTGCGGATTGAACCGCCAGAAATCTATCAGTTCGCACGCCGCGTCGATTTCCGCCTGGTGCGGCGTCTTGCTCGTATTGAGCATGGTCGCCGCATTGAGCGTCTGGCGATACTTGCCGGCCAAGAGCTCGGCCGCCTTGAGCAGCACAACCGCCCTGGATTCCCAAGGCATCTGGCCCCATTGTTTCTTGGCATTTTGAGCAGCATCGATAGCCTTAATGGCATATTCTCCATCGGCCTGGTGGTACCTGCCCAATACGTGCTGATGATTGTGAGGGCAGCGAATATCGGCGAGATTGCCGTTACGCACTTCCTCGCCGCCGATTATCATCGGAACTTCTATTTGCCCGTTCAGCATCTCCTGGAGCTTGGAGGACAATTCGGCCCGTTCCGGACTGCCCGGAGCGTACTGCAGGCATGGTTCGTTGACCGGTTGTGGAATTCGAAAAATACCATTGAACATTTGTGTCTCCTTAAGATGATTTCAAGAGTTCTTTCCGCAGCATTTTTTATATTTTTTTCCGCTGCCGCAGGGGCAGGGATCGTTCCTGCCGACTTTGGGCTGTTCGAGCTTGATCTGTTTGACCTTCAC
>DQCG01000025.1 GCA_003533825.1 Phycisphaerales bacterium | reverse complement strand
GCACAGCTTTCAAGACACTTCCGTCCCGACAGCCAGGCCGCCTATGCCTTTTCCAATATGATTATGACCCAGCAGGCCGCAATGCCCGTACGCCGCGCCGAGGTTCCGGCCGGCAATAACGGCGACACACTCGACCTCGGCCCGGACGTTGCCGGCTCCGGCAGGAACGAGGACCTGTACATCTTCACGCTCGAACATGTCACCCTGAAAAAGGGCCAGCGGATGGTCGTGCCGGTGGCCGAATATAAGCTGGAATATCGTGATGTTTTCGTGCTCGATCTTCCGTTTGGTCCGCCGCCGGAGGTACGGCACAATCTTAACAGTCAGCAGCAGGCCCAACTTGCGCAGCTTTTCTACTCGCCGAAGGTAATGCACAAGATACGTCTCGATAATGACGCCGAATGCCCGCTGACAACCGCCCCAGCACTTATACTTCGCCAAGGCCGAATCATCGCGCAGGGTATGATGACCTACACGGCAGTCGGCGCTTCGAGCGATCTCGAGCTGACGGCCGCCGTGAATATTTCCGTTGAGAAGCTCGACAAGGAAACCGAGCGCATCCCCAATGCAGTCAAATGGGATAACTACTCGTACGCGCGC
Source organism: Phycisphaerales bacterium (assembly GCA_003533825.1). GTDB lineage: Bacteria > Planctomycetota > Phycisphaerae > Sedimentisphaerales > Anaerobacaceae > JAFGPJ01. The sequence goes on along the minus strand of DQCG01000025.1, from coordinate 2,016 downwards.
AGTAATCTGACCGGAACCATCAACCTGACCAACCGCCGCTCCGGAACGGTCGTCCTGGAAATCCGCCGGTCGGTCCTCGGTCACGTCGACAGCGCCAGTCACGATGGTACCATCGAGCATCTGGGCAGGCACGAGGGCGGATGGATGGACCCGAACAGTCGGCCGTTCTGGTGGGGCTGGTACAATTGGCCATACTGGTGGTACCATTTCAATGCCATCGGCCGCGTGGAGTGGGAGTGCGAGCTCAAGCCCGGCAAAGAAATCGAGCTGACATATAAGTGGCATTATTTCTGGCGCCGCTAAGAGATTGATCCAAACCGCGTGGGCAGTCCACAGGACGCCTTACGGTGGAAACCTGCCCACCCTACAAATTTTTTTGAAAGGAGCTGAAAATGAAAAAGTCAATGCAAACAATTCTGTTCGGCCTTTTGGTACTGCAGGCAAATCTGGTTTTCGCCGACATTTCGCCTGCCAGTCAGTTAAGGCTCAATGCAGCAATGGGACAGCCTGTAATGTTAGCTCACAAAAAGCAGGTCGCTTATCTTCGCATAGGGCTGACAGGTTTTTCATTGCCAATCCGGCATGATCGTGCGCCGGTCAACATCGCAATTGTAATCGACAAATCCGGCTCGATGAACGGCGATAAAATTGCCAAAGCAAAGGATGCAGCGATCATGGCTATCGACCGTCTCAATTGCAACGACATTATTTCTGTTGTTACTTATGATTCAAAGGTAAATGTTTTGGTGCCGGCTACGAAAGCTGCGGACAAGGAAATGATATTCCGCAGGATAAGAGACATCTGCGCCAGCGGAAGTACCGCTTTGTACGATGGCGTCAGCAAAGGAGCACAAGAGCTGAGGAAGTTCGTTTCCGACAATCGAGTTAATCGGCTGGTTTTATTGTCGGACGGCTTGGCAAATGTCGGCCCGCAAACTCCGACAGAATTAGGCCGGCTCGGAGCTTGTTTGATTAAGGATGGCATCTCGGTAACGACTATCGGCCTTGGACTGGGTTATAACGAAGATTTGATGACTCAATTGGCTTATAAAAGTGACGGCAGCCATTACTTTGCCGAAAGCGCCAATGAACTTTGCGGTGTTTTTGACGGCGAATTTGGACGGGCGCTTTCCGTGGTAGCCCAGGAGATTCAAATAAAAATCAAATGTGCACGAGGTATAAGGCCTGTCCGGCTGCTCGGAAGACAAGGCCGAATCGAGGGACAAAATGTCGAGGTTTTCATCAATCAGCTTTACAGCAAGCATGAGAAGTTCATTATGCTCGAAGTCGAAGTGCCCGAAACCGCCGGGGAGCACAAACGAAAAATAGCCGCGGTTAATGTCAGCTACTCGAATCTTAAAACCCATGCGATCGACAGACTCAGCGGTCAGATAGAGGTGAATTTTTCAAATTCAGAAGAACTAATCGAAAGACAAACCAATCATGACGTGATGGCCGATGTGATTGAGCTTATCGCCACCGAACGCAACGAGTTGGCATTGAAACTAAGGGATAATGGAAAAATGAAGCAGGCTTGTGAACTGTTGTTCGAGAATGAAACATATCTCAAAGACAATGCGGTCCGCTACGATTCTCAAAAGCTCAGAAGTTACGCCGAGCAGCAAAAGCAGGACAGATATAATATGGACGAAGCAAACTGGACAAGACAGCGGAAAATAATGCGCGAACATCAATTCAAGAATAAAAGCCAGCAAGGCACAAAATGATTTGTCGGAATAAAAATTTCGTCATCACAAATTTTAAAAGGATCTGAAAATGAAAAATCTCACACATACATTTATGTTGGCAATCGCGATGACTATTTTTGCGACTTCGGCAGAAGCTGCCGATGTGCCGACAACAACCGGTACCATATCGAAAGTTACGGTATATCGCGGCCAGGCCCTCGTGACCCGAAACGTCAGCGTCAATCTGCCGCCGGGAACGTCCGAGCTTATTGTCAAAGACCTGCCGGCAAGGATTGTGCCCGAAAGTATCTACGCCCAGACCTCGGAT
>DQCG01000194.1 GCA_003533825.1 Phycisphaerales bacterium | reverse complement strand
AGGTACCACTGTCGTTCGATGATTTTGTTCGGAATCCGCACCGAGGATTTGTTCCAGTATGAATCCCACCATTGGCGATGCGTTGAGACAGCATTGGAAAATCCCGACTGTAGCGCCTTTTCGCAGTTACTTCGGGCGGTTTTTAAGGGATCTTCGGATTCGTTCGAAGTGGCAATCGACCATGCACCTATCCAGGCCGATCCTGATTTGCGCCAGCAGACGGCTACAGCAAATTTGAATCCGCCCCAGCCTTCTTGTAAATAGCCGGTCCAGTTTTCGCCGCCGGATTTGACGGGTGCCTGGTATCTGAGGCTTGCTAAATCGCCGGCGCTAATTTTGCCGGGCCCGGCTTCGTCGGTAATCTTGCCTGCGAAAGGCGGCGCCAGCAGCTTGATATTAATAGGCCGGGCTGAGTTTATACGAATCATTCCGAACGGCTCGGAGGCGTTGACAAAGACTTCTGCTCTGATATTGTCTCCGAATTCGACCGACGCCGCGGCACTGGCAAGATCCAGCGAGGCATTCTTAAAAACAACGTCTTTGCTAAATGTCAATTCGATGCGTCCGGCCGGTATTTTTGTCGGGCCGGGATTACCGTACGGCTTGTCATATAAACGATGGAGGTCCGCCAGGCGGCCTTCTTTTACCCACTGCCGCATGGTTCGATACGAATAATCTTTGCCCTGAAATTCCGGGACCGGCCGAAGGTCCCAAAGGTCGGTTCGGTCGAGCGAAATTCGCAAAGGCCTGCCATCCCCCCAGACCAATGCACCGAGCAATCCATTGCCTAATGGCATTGCTTCGTCCCAGACCGTGGCGGGTGTTTTGTAATGCAGGCCGTGTATCTGTTCCGGCTGTCCATAAGTAATAACAGTTAAGGCCAGGCCGGCAAGAATTGAACTTATATATGTTTTAACCATTTTTGAGTTATGCATGTTTTATTCTCCGTATATGACCTACGATTTTCCGATTATATTGCTCAACATGGAAAATGTCTCGTGAAATATATTGAAGCTCCGAGTTGGTGAGAATATAATTGACACAGGTGCGATGAATCGCACCTTAAATTATCAATTGAGCAATGGTGCGATACATCGCACCCTACGAGAAAGGGTTTTTCAATGAACGCACAGCATAATACTCAAAAGTCAGACACTTCCCGCAGGTATTTTCTGAAAGCAACATCCGGCATGATAGCCGGCACGGCTCTGGCCGGGGCTATCGGCACACGGGCCTATGCGGGCGAAAACAACACGATTAAAATCGCACTGGTCGGCTGCGGCGGACGCGGAACAGGTGCGGCGGCCAATGCCCTCTCGACCAGGGGACCGACCAAGCTTGTCGCTATGGCCGATGTTTTCGAACAGCGGCTTTCAAGCAGTCTCAGCAATCTAAACAAATCTTTCGCTGAGCAGATCGACGTTCCCTCCGGCCGGAAGTTCCTCGGAATGGGCGGTTATAAAAAGGCCATCGATGCTATCGCTCCGGGAGGGCTCGTTATACTGGCGACGCCTCCGGCGTTCCGCCCGATACATCTCGAATACGCCGTGGAAAAAGGCTGCAACGTGTTCATGGAGAAATCGTTCGCCGTAGATGCTCCGGGGATTCGCCGCGTCCTCAAGGCCGGCAAGGCGGCTCAAGCTAAGAATCTCAAGATTGCCGGTGGCCTGATGAGCCGCCATTACATACCGCTCGAACAGGCCGTCGAACGAATCCATAACGGTCTTATCGGCGAAGTCATCACCTGCTGGGCCTACCGCGAGCATGCCCGGGTCGGATTTGCACCAAGAGCCGCCGGAATGAACGAACTGGCCCACCAGATTCGCAACTATTCCTGCTTCACATGGCTGAATGGCAGCTTTATCCTCGACTGGCTCATCCACAACCTCGACGTCTGCTGCTGGTGCAAGGATGCCTGGCCTGTATCGGCCCAGGGCCAGGGCGGCCGGCAGGTTCGAACCGAGCCCGACCAGTTGTTCGACCACTACTCGGTGGAATATACATTTGGCGATGGGACAAGATTACATGCACAAGGCCGTCACATGGACAACTGCTGGGGCTTCTTCGGCGACGTCATCCACGGCGCGAAAGGCTCGGCCGTTCTCGGCGAGGGAGTTTCCGATCCACGTATTTTCAAAGGCCACCGACAAACCTCTGCGAACGTAATCTGGAAGTACGAAGGCCCGCGCTGCGATGCCTATCAGCACGAGCACGATTTACTGTTCGATGCGATTCGAAACAACAAACCCTACAACGAGGCCGAGCGAAGCGCTTACGGCGCTATGGTTGGCATCCTCGGGCGGATGGCGGCCGAGTCCGGCAAGTTGATTACTTGGGAGCAGGCGATGGCTTCGAATATAGAGCTGGCGCCGGGTCTGGATAATTATACTATGGACTCCGACCCTCCGGTCAAGCCGGATGATAAGGGTAATTATCCTGTTGCGATGCCGGGGATTACTAAAGTGATCTGACGACCTGCCGGTTAAGACAGCCACCATCCAAAGTCAGAAAAAAAGATAAGTGGGAAGGCATCAGTTGTCATGCTATTAGTTTTTGTCTGCGCTGATTATATTTATTTCGAATTCACGAAAAAAATCAAATCATGTGTAACTTCCGGCGAAATCTGTCCACTATCATGGTAAAGAAAATGAGCTTATTTGTCCTGTTTATTTGGAAGCATGACGTTCGTGCTTCAGACAGGACTGGACAGAATGACGTAGTCGAAAGGAGACAAAAAATGAAAAAGCTACTATTTACAGCCGTGGTTATCGCGGGAACTTCGGCACTGGTACTGGCCGGACGAGGCGGAGGTTTTGGCCGACAAGGCTTTGCGGGAGGTCCGCGATGGGTGCACCTGGGATCCGGCGGTTTTGGGCGGCGAAGCTTTGCAAACGGCCCGAGGTGGAGGCATCCCGATCCTGGCGGCAGGGGACAGCTCGGGCCTCTATGCTATGGCAAAGATGATGAAACACCGCCGTTGATGCTCGGCTTGCTCGATCTGACCGATGAGCAGCAAGAGGTCATCACAAAAGTAGTGGAAGAATCCAAAGCTAAGCTACATGCGGATATCGAAGCGGTCCTTACGGCCGAACAGATCGAGAAGCTGGAGCAGTTGCGGGAAACCGCGCCATGGGGTGCGGGCGGGCCAGGACGCGGCTATCTCAGTGCAGGTCCGAGAGGGCGTTTTGGCGGACCTGAAGGCATACTGCCTGCGTTGGAAGCCCTGGATTTGACCGAAGAACAGAAAGTCGCGATAGAGGCGATTCGCGAGAAGGCAAGAACCGATGCCGCAGCGGCCGAGACTCGCGAGGCCGGGCGCGAGATCATGCAGACGGCCCACGAAGAGATTATGGCTCTTCTGACGCAAGAGCAGATCGAGGCCTTGGAGCAGTTCCGGCCAGGGGCGCCCTGGGGACCGGGCGGGCCGGGACGAGGCCGTTGGTAGTCTGTATTAAACAGTAAATTTGAATTCACAAGCCGGGGGCGCGAGCCGATAGGATGACCGCCTCCGGCTGCATTTTTTCGGCAGGATTTATTATTGGGGCCCGGCGGCATTTCTGACACAGCGGAAGCCGTAGATATCGTATCCGAAACAGACGTCCGCGTAGCCGGGATCTTCATTATAGCGATAGGCCGAGGCGCAGCTATCGGCACTGAATTTCCACGCCCCGCCTCGCAGCACCTTGGTTTCGCCGGTCTCGGGGCCTCTCGGATTTTCCCCGGGGCTTTCCTGGTAGTAATCCACCTTATAAAAATCATTGCACCATTCCCAGAGGTTGCCGTGCATGTCGTACAATCCCCAGGGATTGGCGGGCTTACCGCCGACCGGCCGGGGTTTTCCGCGGGAGTTGTCCTCGAACCAGGCATAAGCCTTCAGCTTCGATTCATCGTCACCGAAAAAATACGTTGTTGTTGTTCCCGCCCG
>DQCG01000596.1 GCA_003533825.1 Phycisphaerales bacterium | reverse complement strand
AAGGTGCCGGAATGCGTTGGGACAGACCTGGAGCCGATGCAATAATGGCCTTGATTGCTTTAGAGCAGTCAAATACGTGGAAGAGCTACTGGGAACTGCGAAAACGGGCTGCATAGTCCTGCCAGAATATCTGGTCGCACCCTATCTCAGTCATCCAGAGATTCCTCTTGACTGGTAGGCGGCTTATCTGGTATAAAGGGGGTAAGGTATAGGCCATGGATTTGAGGTCAACCGGGCAGAATTCTGCTTGTATTTAGGGCTATGTATGGATGGAGGCAGTAACCAACGGCATAGACCTATTTTCGTCAGATACGGATAGAACATAATTAAGAGCGAATACCTTCGTGGTTCGCTTTTTTTAGTTTTTTTTCGAAGGAGGATTATTATGTCTAAGAATTTGCTTTGTCTAACCTTCTTTGCCGTGGTGGTCTTGGCAACTCCCCTTGGGGCCGACACACTCAGTGGCTTGGCGGATGTTACCGTGATTGACGGTGCGATCATCAGCTTTCGATATGAAGGGGTTGAATATGTTGTCGCCGATGAGGATGTGTCACTGGGTACAACGACGCGGTGGTATATCGATGCCGGTGTTGAAACGCTATGGGCCGAAGGCGATCCGACTCCAGATGCGACGGTGAGCGGAACGTCGACCGTTAAGGCCGGCGACGTGGGCTCGAATGCCGACAACTTCATGTTCGCTGTCGAGGGGGATCTCGACAATATATCATCGATCGATGGGATCGACTTCCAGGAGACAGTTTTTCCCTTCCTGACGAAGACTTTCTTCCACTTCGAGCGAGGCGGCAATGACACGGGTACATGGCAGGCGATTCTTGCGGACGGTTCGCTCGGAGCGCCAGTTGCCTTCAGCGGCGCGACTGCTTATGCCGATACGGGAGTAAACGTTAATGGCCAGAATGCTTACGGGGTGGTTTTCACGACGGACGTACCGGTGATGGGCGTGCGAATCACGGCGTCGGGACACGATACGCTTAGTATTTCGGCACTGAAGATTATACCTGATTTTGCCACCAGGCCAAATCCTGCGGACGGGAGCCTGCATGAGCAGACGTGGGTCACCCTTGGCTGGTCGCCTGGTCTGGGTGCGGTCTCGCACGACGTGTATCTGGGCGACAATTTTGACGATGTCAATGATGATGACGGCACCGGCGCTACGTTCCGGGGTAACCATGCTTCGGCAATGCTTATTGCCGGATTTGCCGGATTTCCTTATCCGGACGGCCTTGTTCCCGGCACGACCTACTACTGGCGAATAGACGAAGTCAATAACGCCGACCCGAACAGTCCGTGGAAAGGGGACGCCTGGAGGTTCTCGATTCCACCCAAGACTGCTTACAACCCTGATCCGGAGGACGGGGCCGGATTTGTGGATCTGAATTCGATCTTAGCCTGGACGGGAGGTTATGACGCTAAGCTGCACACAATTTACCTCGGCGACAATTATGATGATGTCAACAACGCCACGGAAGGTACGCCGTTGGGCACGGCGAGCTACGACCCGGGCACTCTCGAGCGTGAGAAGGTTCTTTACTGGCGAGTCGACGAGTTTGACGGCATAGAAACGTACAAGGGCGACATTTGGGCTTTCACCACGCCGGGTGCCGTGGGCAATCCGCAGCCTGCTAACGGCGCACCGGACGTGCCGATTACAGCGAAGCTTAGCTGGACGGCGGCGGATAATGCCTCTTCGCATGAGGTGTATTTTGGCACGGATGCGGATGCTGTCAAGAACGCCTCCACAGCCTCACCCGAGTACATAGGTCCCAGAGCGCTTGGTACCGAGAGCTATGATCCCGGAGCACTTACATTGGACAGCAGTTATGCCTGGCGCGTCGATGAAGTCTATCCGGACAAGACCGTCAAAGGTCTGGTCTGGAGCTTTACGACAGCTAATTTCATTATCGTCGATGATTTTGAGACCTATAACGACATCGATCCGCCTGATCCTGCGAGCAATCCCATATTTGGAAGTTGGTCAGACGGATATCAAATCGCGACAAACGGAGCGCTCACGGCCGATGAGTTACCCCCTTATGCCGAGCAGACCATTGTTCACGGCGGCGCCCAGTCGATGAAATATCTCTACGATACCAACTTTATGATCCCTGAGTCGACCCTGACGTTGGATTATCCAAAAGATTGGACCCATGAGGGCGTTACGAAGCTGTCACTGTGGTTTAGAGGTGGTTCGGCCAACGCTGCCGAACGGATGTTTGTCGCTCTCAACGGCACCGCCGTGGTATATCATGATGATACTGCGGCGCCCCGGATAATCAGATGGAACCAATGGGTCATCGATCTGACGCGCTTTGCCGACCAGGGCGTGGACCTTACAAACGTAAGCACGATGACTATTGGTTTCGGTACTAAGAACAGCCCGGCGGCCGGCGGCACAGGCAAAGTGTACTTCGATGACATTTGGCTAATTCGGTAGGTTCTTTCGAAGCTAATTGAAGCAGTAAGTAACTGTTCTGCTGATACGACATGTTTATGAACTCGGGGACTGACGCCTGATATAGAGTGCAATCTCGTTACTCATGGAATCAGGCCTGCTCCATGTAACGTCACCAGAGGGGACTGAGACGCCAGTCTGGATCACCGTGTCGCCGTCCACAGTGTCGAACCATTTCAGGTCATAAGTGCCAGTGGCCAGGCTCATGACGCCCATAGGCCCGGAGTAGTCGTAGGTATAGGCGATGTAGGAGTCCCCCGGATTGGCCAACACCCATCGGGTCGAACCCGCAGCCAAGTCATCTCGCGGTTTCATCTTGTGGAAATTGGTCTGCTGCATGAAGGTATTGATCCGGCCGTCATCCCGCAGCGCTTTCTCATGCGAGGGATCGCCGGCATGGTGGTAGGCCTCCAGGCAATGCACACCCGTCATGGCGCATGACCACATGTAAATTCGGCTCGAACGCCCGCTGCGAGGGTGATGATACGTTTCATTTTTCATCACCACGAACTTAGACGCATCGCGCTTGTAATACGAGAGATATTCCAGGTGCTGCTTCTCGAAATCGTCTTTATGGGGCACTACGTGGAGCCAGGTTACGACGCGGATATACGGATCGCCGATGTATTCATCGGAAGTGATACCATCGGCGGGAAAATCGCCTTCCGGGTCGTTGGGTACGACGAAACTCTGCACAATTGGATGGTTGTGATAGTCTGTCCTGGCGATCAACTCGCCGATCTTCTTGAAATGGGGCGTGCGAGCCGACGGGAGTTTGTTGCAGCTTTCCTCGATACCCCACATAATGTTTTTATGGTGTTTGAACTTTCTTACAATGCCTTCAATCCATCGTTTCTCGTCTGGAGGCAGGTTGCCCTGAGAGTCCAGCGTCCAGCCCATCATTTCCACGTCAGTCGCATCGTTGTAAAATTCCAGATGAACAATAATGTGGTTTTTCTCAAGTAGGTCGAGCCATCCGTCCCATTGATTGAGAATATCCTCATCCAGCCCCTTCGAGGGATCATGGTCGACAAATGGTGTATGGGTATCGTCCCCTTCGTCCTTGTAGTTGCACCGTCTCATGCGAGTCATTTGGCAGTGAAAAGCATTGACACCGGCTCGGACCATGCGTTCGATTGTCTCTTTCTGTCCGCCACCCGAACGCGTACCATCTGGATTCAGTCTGCCGCGAAACAAGAAGTCCTCGGGATTATCCGGGCCACAGAGGAAAACGGGACTCCCGCCGTTGTATTTGAGGTATCCGGGATTCGAGCCCGCCACGATGACCTGGCCGGGCAAGGCTGCCGGATCATCGAGACCTTCCGCCGGGGGAGCCGAGGCAATACCTTTCCGATTGAACTGCACATAGTCCAGCTTGGTGTATCCGCCATTCCTGCCTCGGGCTACCACCACGATCTCGTCATTGTTCTTAACGGCTATATCCGGAATCGTTTGCGTTGTCCACTTGTCGTCATTCTTGGATGCGCTCCATACATCACCCTCCCTGGAATCGTTGATCATGAGCCCCAAACGGCACTGACCCTCTTTAGCATCGAAATATCGAACGTCGACGTCATAGCGGCCGCTCTCGGCCGTATAGGGTTGATTGAATGGCGTACGTATGCGTCCGCGTTCATTGCTCGCGAGTCTGATGCTGAGCCTCTTGGACGCTCGTCGATCGTTGCGGTGCTCCACTTCAAAGTTATCAAGAGCGAGAAAGTTCTCGGCCTCGAATCTCACGGTGTCCCTCGGATCCATCGGAACCGGGATATCCTTGTCATCAAGCAGGTTTTTCAATTTTGTCAGATTGGCGTCTTCGTCCCCCGTCAGAAGAAAATATGTAATGGTCGAGTCAGAAATGTCGGCTCGCAGCTCCGCCTCTAATCGTGAAAATATCCATTTGAGCCTAGAGTCGCGCGAATCCCTCATCCAGTGGTATAAACGCCACTGCTCCGGAGTTGATTTCCTGCCGACGCCCCCTGGGTGCGCCAGGTTTCGATTGCCATCTTTGACCTGGATCCAATTGATCCCGGAGGGGATCACATCGCGCTTGTTATGGTTATGTAGATCTTGATCATTACGCGTGTAACCATCATTCCACGAGTTGTGGGAAATGCAATAGACGTATTTTCGTTTATCGGGATCGGACTTTTCAATGCCGCGAAAAGGCACTTCCATCGGTCCGGCCAATACATAGTACAACGGATTTTCGGCTGACGAGGCATTGATAGCATTCCTGATGCTCTCAATGGCGCCGCCCAAATCCTTCTGGCAGTCGAACAGAATCGAATGAGGAATATTGTACCTTTCTGTTGAGCCCAGAACGCTTTCAGACATCTGGCTGTGGAATCGCGGATCGTTCCTGGCAAGTATGTTGCAGTAATCGACGTGCACCAGCTTGTCAACCACGCCAAATACATCAAGGATAGCGATTGCAACCGGAAAAGCTCCCCAGTCATCCTCGTCGTTGTAATTACCGTCAGAGCTGAAGGCAATTCTGCCCTTGAAGTTCTTTCCATCGAAAGGCCCGGGATACGATTGAAGTTTGGATGCAAAAAAATGAGTAATGAGTGCTAATGCACAGGCGATTTGTATACAACGTTTCATGGTCATCTCCATCAGACTCTATGCAGGCATGTTTTCATTTCGTTCATGAATGCTTACACTCCTCATTCTAATAAAGTCAGTCGTCACTGGAAAGGGCTTTATTTTCAGAACATGATGGTTTGGTTGTGGTAGATCGCCCGATGATGTATACTTTCACAGTCGTCAGTGTCAGGATTGAAATGAAAGGAATCCGAATAATGCATAACCGTTTTCTGGCTTTTTTGTTTTTGTTAATGGGCATCTCAAGTCAGGCTACACTTTCAGAGAGCATTAAAGTCGGCGTTGTGCAGACCGTCATTGAGGATTCGCTCGAAAAGAACTGTAACAGGCTACTGAATTTTATCAACAGGGCAAACGCCAAAAGGTGCCAGATCGTGATTTTTCCTGAGGGGGCGCTCTATTGGCCTGAAATAGCTGTGGACAATCCAACACGGGCAGACCATGATCGAGCTATAGCACAGATTGGTCGTCAAGCAGATTCCGACGATATCTACGTTATCTTTGGAGTCGGATACAAAACGACCGATACTGGACCTTATCTTAACAGGGCAGTGGCGTACGATCCGAAGGGCCGAAGACTTTTACTCTACAAAAAAAATGCCGAAGTACCTCAACGATTTCACGTTCACAGAGTCCCGTTTAACCTGGTGCTATGTTCCGATAGGGGCTACCTGGAGCATTCCGACCTGCCATGTTTGATTGTCAGCAGGGAAGGAGGGCACAATAAATCCGCGCCGAATGGATTGGAGTACTATCTACCATATCAAACCAGCATTGTGAAGAGCGCCGGCTCAGCCGAAGCAATGATCATCGCGGCGAGAAAGACGTCCACAAGAAATGATATGGACCTGATTGCGTATTGGCGGAATCGAAACAGACAAAACAGAGCACAGAACGGCTGGTACGATTGGATCAAGAAAGGTACATTGTTGATCGAGAAAGACACGGAGGCTTCGGTTTCTATAGGTACAGGCATGGATTAGAACAGGAGCAGGGTCACATGGGCTAAGCTCTCTTAACAAGAGGCATTGGTTCGTTCTTTGTGCGGTGCTCTATACAGAGCGAGTCTGCTATGATGATGCAGCACAACTATTGCTCGAAGCCGTCAAGGGTCAATTTTACAAAGGTATCTGTTAAAAAAATAACGGCTAAGCAAGGGTGACAAAGTAAATTAAAAAGATTATCAATATTCAATAAAGGAAATAGCTGGGAGTACTAACCTGACACGAATAGAAAAGAATCAAGATTTTGCATGGGATTTACGGTTTTAGTGAAAGTATTTGTCGAGAGTGGCTGTAGAGCTTGTGTTTTTTGCAGGAAGTTTGGTATCATAGTAAAATGAACATGGAGGAATGAAGTTAAATTGATGGTAAATGGGAAAGATGAGCTTGGCAAGAATTTTCAGGATTGTTTGCTCCCGAGAAATCCAATAAAATCAATGTTAAATCGTTATTCACTGATTTTAAGCAGAATATTGGAGTTGAGACGGTTTGAACCTTTGAGTAAAAATGAGTGAATGTAACATGAAAACACGCCGTGGTTTTTTGAAGAGCTTGATAATAGGGGGTGTTGCAGCCCTTGTCCCATCGGCCGGGTTTGCCGGGTCTGTTGTCAATCAGAGGCGAAAGCCCAATGTTGTGATGATCGTCTGCGACGATCTCAACGACTACGTCTCAGGTATGACAGGGCATCCTCAGGCGAGAACACCGCATATCGCCAGGTTGGCTCAGTCGGGGGTGGCGTTCAAACGGGCCTACAGCAACAACCCTATCTGTGCACCGTCGCGGTCGAGCTTTCTGACCGGAATCTACCCACACATTTCGAAAAACCTGTTCTGGGACAAGTGGCACAACAATCCCGTGCTCAAGAATTCCAAGACCATCATGGAACACTTCGGCGATAACGGCTATCATGTTGCCGGATCCGGAAAGCTTATGCATCACCATCTGGCTTCGGTGTGGAGCGAATTCAAGCATAAGGCTGACTACGGACCCTTTGTGTACGACGGCGAGAACAGGGTCGCCCATCCATCGGTACCTCAGCCCTTCGGCAGTATCGGACACGTTGACGGTTCCTTTGCTCCTTTGTCGGATCCGCCATACGGTCCGGATGCCAAAGGCAACAAGGGCTGGATATACGGCACATGGGGTAAGGTAATAAAGTACAATTACGTTGACGAGGACAACCGTGATCCTACTCCCGATGAACGCAATGCTGCCTGGGCGGAAAAAAAGATCAACGAGTTTGCGAAAAGTAAAGGCGACAAGCCGTTTTTCCTGGGCGTTGGTTTTATTCGTCCGCACACCCCGCTGCACGTGCCGAAGCGTTTCTTCGATATGTTCCCGGTGGACTCCGTCAGAATTCCTGTCATCAAGCCTGACGATGCCGATGACTGTCACTATGAGGACGTCTATGACAGCGGTGTAAAGGGATTGAAGTACTTTCGCCTGCTCAAAGAATCGTATCCCGACCTCGACTCGGCACTAAAAGCGTTCACTCAGGCCTATCTCGCCAGTGTGGCCGCTGTTGACGAATGTATCGGCCGGGTAGTTGAAGCGGTGAACAAGAGCCAGTTTAAGAATAATACCGTTATCGTCGTTACGAGCGACCACGGCTGGAACATGGGCGAGAAAGATTATCTTTTCAAGAACTCGCTCTGGGAAGAAAGCACGCGTGTGCCGCTCATCATCCGGGCGCCGGGCGTGGCGGTACCCGGCGGCATCGCAGAACACCCTGTTTCACTGATTGATATCTATCCAACACTCATTGATCTCTGTGGACTTGAAGGCGTTACGAGGAAGAGCAAAAAAGGCGCCAGGCTGGACGGCCACAGCCTCCGCCCTTTCCTCAAAGATCCGAAGTCCGAGACATGGAACGGGCCGAACGCTGCGTTGACGATGATCTATGCCGGGAAGGGCACAGGAAATGATCCCACCAAGCAACATTGGTCCGTCCGGACAAGAAGGTGGCGCTATATTCTATACAACAATGGTAGCGAGGAGTTGTACGATCATGACACCGACCCTTACGAATGGATCAATCTGTGCGGCGACACCCGTTACGGGAATGTAAAAGCGGACCTAAAGACCCAGCTCTTCCGCATGACTGACCGGTAAGAAAACTAATGGATCAGACAGTTGACTAAGCTTGATCCCTGTTTCATAGGATATGTTGAATCCGGCCGGGAGGGACATCAGGAAATTCCAGGCTTTTCCGGCATCGTGTAGAGTTTCTCGCTTTCGCGGGATTGACTCATTTTGTTCTCGAGCGCCTTTCGGCCTCCTTCATAGTTGAATTCCAGCGGGGGCATAAGACTTTTGGCTGTGTAGACAGAATCTTCCAGAATTGCCCTCAGAGGTGTTTTATGGCCGTAGAATGTGCGATCTGAACTCGATGGGTATTCGTTTGGCCATATTTATTAAGATTGTGCTTTAGAATGATTCAGAATAATACTCAGAGTAAAAC
>DQCG01000018.1 GCA_003533825.1 Phycisphaerales bacterium | reverse complement strand
CGCTTCATAATATCTCCTTGTTATATTTCAATCGAATACAAAGAATATATCCCATCTGGTATTCCCTATCTAAATGTTTACAAAATTTATGCCCAAGGCATAATATTCAGTCCTTTCGATGCTGGTAATTTCCCCAAATCAATCTTAACCGTTATATCTATTTTGGCGCAGGGCCGGAATCATTTTTCTCGATGATTTCTATTGTTGCCTTTGCCAGTGCATCTCCTATTAGAAAATAGCTTTCCGCGTTTCCAAACCAGTGGTGTCCGTGCCCGGTATTGGGTGACATTTCCTTTGGACGGGCAAAGCCGGCAGTTTCTACAAATACGGCGTTTTTGATACGGGCGGTTCCATCGCGCTGTGCTTTCCTGAAATCAGCCATGCTTCCTGGCCCCTTTACCGGCCCGCCGTTGCCAAGTTCGCCAACAATAAACGGAAGATCCGGGGCGTTGAACTCTTTGCGGATATCCTTGGCAAGATTAACAAGGTTATCAGCGTACTCAGGGATCGCAGGTTTTGTGCACATGTCATTCCAGCCCTGCATCCAGACGAAACCGGCAAGTTCGTAATTATCGTACTTAAGTTCTCCCAGTGCGGCGTAGATTTCTTCGATCATCTTAGTATAGTACGGCCCGACCTCACCGCCGGAACTCGGGGGACGGAAATCGACATAGAGGCTCTTACCGCCCCATGCTGTCTTGATGAGCAGAACAGGCTCTTCATAGTAATCGCCGATGACATGGCCAAACTGAAGCTCCGGGCCGATATGAGTGCTGCCGCCATATCCTGTATAGCCAATCGTGAGTCCTCCCTCGCGCACTTTGCCACGAGCCTTGAATGATATCTGAACATCATCCCGAACCACCCATTGGCCCTTTTCATTTTTCAGATGCTTCATTTTTTCGGCACTTGCTGAATGTTGCATGGACCAGAGAAGGTTGCCCTTGCCGCCGTTGTAATGCTGAGGATGATCCATAGAAACAACACCCTGTCCTTCCATATTGGATTGGCCTGCAAGTATGAAGACCTTGATCGGGGTATTGCCGGTTATTTTTTCAGCAGATGATTTAGATACTGACGCAGCTTCATTAACCCATACTGTCATTGCTCCCTTTTTCCTGTTTGCCCATGAGTAGTACGGTACGGCTGTGACATTAACTTTTTTACCGTCTGAAATCGCTTGACCCTGCAAGACTGTTACGCCTTTAAGAAGGTTCGGACGATGACTTGCTTTTAGAGCAGATTTACGCGGAAGTTGAAGTTTTGGAAAATCAACACCGGTGTTATCAACCGCTTCGAGACAGTAGACTATCGGGCCCCTCATCAGCGAAACCTTGCCTTTGTCTGCTTCGATCTTTTCGTGTGCGTACACTCGGTTTACAGGCATGGGAAGATAGAGCTTGACCACTTCACCCTTTCGCCATTTCCGCTTAAGGTGGACATAACCATCAGATCCTGTGGTTGCGTTAACGGTTTTACCGTTGACCTTGAGAGTAATCGGTTTAATACTGGCATTTTCAAACCGATAAAGATCACTCGGTACGGGGCGTCCCTGTGCCCAGCCGGGTATGCGCAGGTAAAGCGCAAACTCTGAAGACGTGTCCGGAGTCACGGTTAATTTAATATTTCCGTCCCACGGATAGTCGGTTTCCTGGTCGATCTTAACTGTTTTGCCTTTTTCTGTTTTAATCGAGGCGGTACCCGCGGCGTAGAGGTTGACATAAATGTTCTCTTTGCCGACAGCGTACATAAACCCGCCAACCTGTGGAGCAAATCGTGTAAGGTTGGTAGGACAGCAGGCAAGACCTATCCATGAAGAGCGTTTACCACCGTTACTCTGAAGGGGGTTTTGATAAAAAAATGCATCCCCTTCGATTGATATGCCGGAGATGGCTCCGTTGTAGAGGGCCAGTTCCATGACGTCTGCATATTTGGCCTCGCCTTTGAGCAGGGCCATACGATACTGCCACAATACATGGGCAATCCCTGCGCAGGATTCGCAATAGGTCTTATTAGGCAGAAGATACGGGTCGCCGAATCCCTCGTCTTGGTACTGGGCGGTTCCGACACTGCCGGTGATATACATTTTGCGATAGACCACATCTTCCCATATCCGGTCGAGAGCATGGTCGTAATCGGATGCGTCCATGAAGCGAACGATGTCAGCCATTGCCGAATAAACATAACCGGCGCGCACGGCATGGCCTGTAGCACCCTGCTCTACCAGCGGTTTATGGTCCTGCATCCTGCCGGATCGCCTGCTCCACCTTGCGACAAACAGGGCTCGGCGTCTTTCGGATTCCGGCAGATGATCAACCTTTGGTGGATAAGGCGGTAATGTTTTCGGATCGAAACGTTTGCGTTCTTTTCCATGTACGTGACCCCGTTCATCCAGGAAGAATTTTGAAAGCTCCAGATACCTGCGATCTCCTGTTACACGGTACAACTTTACGAGTGCAAGTTCTATTTCCTGGTGACCGCCGACATCGTATCTCTTGCCCGGTCCGAAGATACCGTCAATATGATCGGCGAACTTTTGGGCCGCGTTTAGCACCTTATCATCCCCGGTTAAGTGATTGTGCTCGATTGCCATCTCGAAAAAGTGCCCGGCATTATACATCTGGTGCTCCATGCGCAGATTATCCCAGCGTTTATCCTGATCCTTGACGAGAAAGTAAGAGATCAGGAAACCATCGGGCTGCTGGGCGGCGATGATACGGTCGATTATACGTTCAACCCGGCCTGCCAACTGTTTGTTGTCATAATGCTGTAACGAATAGAGGGCGCCTTCGAGTGCCTTGTGGATGTCAGAGTCAAAAGCATGGTGGCCGCGGAGAGGCCCGTCGAATTTGCCGGCGGCCTTGTCGAAATTAGTAACGTGGCCGGTTTTTTCCAGGCAATCCAGTACGTGCGGGACCGTGACGTTATGATGCGTATCCTGGCGCACCCCCCAGAAACCATCCCGCAATTCAACACTTTTATGGTTTACATCCCGCAGGCCGCTTATCGGTGGTATATCGGCTGAAACATTCGAGGAGGCGATGCATATGAAAAACAGACAAATAATGGAAGTCAGTCTGGCGTTATTTATAAGCGTTGTCATTATTCGCATTTTTTCCTTTTAAGACATTCTGTCTGGCATTACCATTTTTTAATACGTTTTGTTTGTCACGAATGAACCTGGAACTGTGAATCCCATCCCACCTATTCGGCGTTTGGGTGCAGTGCGGCCGCTGGTCTTGGCTTCTTCCAGCAGGGCCTTGAGCCTGGTCACGATCTCGGGGTGCTTGCTGTAGACGTTAATCGTTTCGCCCGGATCGCTGGCCAGGTTGTAGAGCTGGCCCGGGGCGTCGGGATCGGTATCCGCAATGGCATACTGCTTCAGGCCCCACTCGCCATCGCGTTCGTAGTTGCTTCCGCCCGATCCCTTGTGGTCGAGTAGTTTCCAGTCGCCTTGGCGGATAGACATCTTCAGTGTCCAGGTCTGCTGCAGCAGGTAGGGGCGCACACGCTGCTTGCCCTGTGTACCGAGCAGCACGGGCAGCATGTTGAAACTGTCCTCAGCCGCGTCGTTGGGCAATGTCGCGCCCACAATGGCGGCGCAGGTCGCGAACACGTCGGTCAGGCTCAAGGGTTCGTCGCACACGGCGCCGGCTTTCACCTTGCCGGGCCAGCGCACGATGAACGGGGTGCGATGGCCGCCTTCCCACTGGTCGCGCTTCACGCCGCGCCAGGGGCGAGCGCCGTCGTGCTGGTGATCGCGGCGCATGGCAATGACAGTCGGTACTTCCGGACCGTTGTCACTGCCGAACATCACGATAGTATTGTCCGCAAGGTCCAGTTCGTCCAGCGTCTTCATCAATTCACCCACGATCCAATCCATTTCAAAGATGAAATCCCCATGCGGGCCGGCCTGGGTCTTGCCCTTGAAGGGGTCGGCCGGGAACGAGGGCAGGTGCACGGCCTGCATAGAGTGAAAGAGGAAAAACGGTTTGTCCGGGTGTTTGCGCACGTGGTTGCGCAGGAACGCCTGGCTCTTCTTGAGGAACACAAGGTCGACTTTCTCAAGATCGAAGTTCGGTGCGATCATACCACGACGGTTGTCGTTGGCATAGGGGTGCTTCGGCAGATATGTCTTGTCGAGCAGGCCGGTGGGCGGCACGGGGATGCGGTCGCCGTCGACATAGGCATAGAGCCAATCCGTCGTAGGACAGGAAACCGTGCCGTAGAACTGGTCGAACCCTCGCTGAATCGGCGCACCCGTTGCCGGTCGCGTGTAGTCGATACGCTTGACACCCGCCATACCGCCCTGGTGGATAGGCTTGCCGTCCTGGTCGTAGAAGGTCATGCCAATGTGCCACTTGCCGAACATGGCAGTGGCGTAGCCCTGCTCCTCCAGCATCCCGCCGAGCGTGAGTCGGTCAGGTTTGATCAGGCATGGTCCTCCCACGCCTGTGAACACGCCACCCTTACCGGTTCGAAAGGCCATGCGTCCGGTCAGCAGCGAGTAGCGCGTGGGCGTACAGACGGTGCTGGGCGAGTGGGCATCGGTGAAGCGCATGCCCTGCCTGGCCAGGGCATCGAGGTGGGGCGTGGGGGCCTTGGCCTCGGGGTTGTAACAGGCGACGTCACCGTAGCCGAGATCGTCGGCGAGGATGAACAGGATGTTCGGCCTGTTAGTGGCTGCTGCGCTAATACAGGCGAATACAAACGAAAGTATCAGTATGGTGGCGAAACGGTTAAGACTCATTATTGTTCTCCAGTCAGGATTAACTATAAACACCGTATGTCTGCAGGGTCTCCCACCAGGCGATGATGTTCTCCGACGGCACTTCACCCTGTATCACGTGAATGGGCGCGAACACGAAACCGCCGCCAGGCGCGAGATCTTCGATCCTGCGGCGCGTCTCATCCCGCACCTCCTGGGGGGTGCCGAACGGCAGGACTTTCTGCGTGTCGCAACTGCCACCCCAAATCGTCAGGTCCTTGCCGAACTCGCGCTTG
>DQCG01000013.1:2313-2751 GCA_003533825.1 Phycisphaerales bacterium | reverse complement strand
CAAGCCTGGCCGTTCGCCGATTCGTCTGGACGGATGCGTACCTTTGGACTGCAAAGTTGTTCGTAGCCTGTCTCGGCGTTATTTTGATCTCGTGCGCCAGCTCGATGAGACAGCGAATGCTGCTTGCAAAGCGCATCGACAAGCTTATCGAACAAATGCAGGCGAATGCCGCATTCTCACAAATATCGGCAGAAGCCAAAGGCTAAGCCGGCCGGAACCGATAAGTGCCGCTTCTTAGTACCCGATGGCGCAGCCGTCCTTGCGGGGATCGGACGCTCCGAAGTATCGCCGGGGATTAGATTTTCTCCATATCCCCTGGTAGCCGCCGAACGCGCCTGCCCCGGATCTGATTTTATGCCCCATGTAGGAAAGTCTGAGCTTTGTATCTTCCGGGATATGCCGCTCGAAACTTACCGAGCCGGCACCGACCATTTTTCG
>DQCG01000013.1:0-2236 GCA_003533825.1 Phycisphaerales bacterium | reverse complement strand
CCGGTCGGCGTTGAGCTTTCGGAATGCTGAATCCGCGGCTGCTCTCCCGCCTGTTGGGGTGACATTCCGAAATCGATAATGTTCATCAATACCTGGACGTGTCCCTGCGGCTGGAAATCGCCACCCATGACTCCGAACGAGAAGACCGGCTCGCCGTCTTTGGTCACAAACGCCGGGATGATGGTATGGAAAGGCCGCTTGTGAGGCTCCAGCTTGTTGAGATCGGCCGGATTGAGCGAGAACAACTGGCCGCGATTCTGCAGGCAGAATCCCAGGCCGTCCGGCACAAAAGCCGAGCCCCATCCGTAATAGATGCTCTGGATGAGCGAGACCATGTTGCCGTCCTTATCCGCGGCCGTCAGATAGATCGTATCCGAGGAGCCTTTGAGCCGGCCGGGCTCGACCTGCTGGGCTGCCCGCCTGGGATTGATAAGTTTAACACGCTCGGCGGCGTATTCTTTGGAGATAAGTGCTTTTAGCGGGACATCGGCAAAATCCATGTCGGCGTAGTAAACGGCACGGTCCTCGAACGCCAGTTTTTTCGCTTCGATGAAAAGATGCAGTTGCTCGGCTGAGTTTGGCTGCATCAAGCCGATGTCGAAGTGTTCCAGCAGATTAAGCATCTGCAGGGCGGCGATTCCCTGGCCGTTCGGCGGCAGCTCCCAGACGTCGTAGCCGCGATAGCTCGTGCTGACCGGATCGAACCAGTCGGCGGTATGGTCGCGAAAGTCGCGCATTGAGAATCGCCCGCCATTGGCCTTGGAGAACTTGACGATTCTTTCAGCAATCTGGCCTTTGTAGAACGCTTCGGCGCCGTCGGTGGCGATAATCTCGAAGAACCTTGCCATATCCTCGTTTTTAAAAATATCCCCGAATCGCACTGGTTTGCCGTCCGGCATGAAAGTCTTTCGTGCAGCGGGATTGGCTTCTGAGCCGAGGGACCAGGAACGGGCGATTATGGGTGTAACACCGAATCCTTCGCGTGCGTAGAAGATGGGCGCCTCCAGGATCTTAGCCAGATCGAGCCGGCCCAGTTTCTCCTGCAATGCCGACCATCCGCTTACGCACCCGGGGACGCTCCATGCCAGTGGTCCGCGAACTGGAATCTCCTTCAGACCCATAGCCGCGGCCTTGTCAAGACTCCAGTCGTAAGGCGAGCGGCCGCTTGCGTTTAGCCCGAGCAGTTTGCGCTGCTTCGCGTTCCAGACAATAGCGAACAAATCGCCGCCGGGCCCGCAGCTCATCGGCTCGACAAGACTCAGCATTGCACTGGCGCAGACGGCCGCGTCTATGGCGTTGCCACCTGCTTTGAGGATATCGACGCCGGCCATGCTGGCCAGAGGCTGGCTGGAGCAGACGAGCCCATTTTGGCAAACGAGTGTCGAGCGGTTCTGGTTTCGACCCCTGAGCACATCGGTATCGAGGAAGATACCGTCACCTGATGCCCGCGTGCCGCGCTGTCCGGCCATAGACAGATTGTTCCCAATCAAACCCGAAGTCCAGGCACAGCCGGCAAGTTTCAGAAATGCACGTCGTTTCATAAGATTCCACCTTTCAATATACAGCAGCGCAAGCGGTTCGCAAACGATTCCTACTTAGAGCTATTGTACCTGAACGACAGGACAAGTCAAATGGGTTGCGAGCTGAATCGTCGCCGAGCGAGTAATAATGATTGCGTTGTTAAGGAAAATATGGTAATCTGTTCGACAATAATGCTCAGCGGCGTTGCTGAGCAAGGATAAATGAGAATCAAAGATCGGGAATTTTATAATTTAACTTTTAGTCTATCAAAGAAAGGTTGATAAGTAACAATGCTAACGCGGAAAAAACATTCCTCTATTACTTGTATGCTTTTCATTGTCTGGTTTTTAACATCCGGCTCTTTTAGCCAGGAAGTTTCAGCAGAACAGAAGTATACTGCAACAACAATATCAGACCCCCAGATCCCTGCCGGTGATCTGGAACTGCTGCTTAGGCCTCTGACAAAAAGTGAATTAATCGTGGAAGCCGAAGCGTGGCTACAATTGCTGAAAAGCAAGGTCAGCCAGATTAGTGCCGCAGAAATTCAGATGCGACAAAAATCCAGAGAGATCGACCAAAAAGAAGCGGAAACCAAGAAGAAAATCAAAGAGATAGAAAAAACGCAGGAGCAAACAAGCGAAACCGCCGCTCCATCCGCAGAAAGTACACAGCAGCCGGAGCAACAAGCCGAAGTTGCGGCCGATGCTGAAAAAGA
>DQCG01000494.1 GCA_003533825.1 Phycisphaerales bacterium | reverse complement strand
TAGCTGTAAGCTTTCGCCGGCAGTGTATATTCCGGGTGCGTTCGAGCGCCCCAGCTATCGTCGCCGCCGACACCCATCTGTTTATAGTCAAGGTTGACGGTTATTGTTTTTCGTCGCGGCAGCTCGTTTATGTGTGTGGCCTTTTCCAGGTCTTCCATTGTGAACGGCCAGGCGCTGACGCTGAGCAGCGGCATACCTACAGCTAACAAACCGGCGCCTTGCTTGTTGGTCAAAGCCAGCCAGCGGACGTCCGTTTTGTTGCCGGTCTCCTGCGGGCGAACATACGGGTGGAAATTATCTTCTACCGGTCCTGAATAAAGACCTACGGCCGAACCGGTTTTGCGGTCCCAATAGCTCTCGTTCGGACCCCGGCCGAACCAGCTCATCGTGCTGAACTCGCCGGGTATCGCCATCTGCATTCCGAAACGCGGTAGTTTCGGAATGTTGCCGCCGCGTGGTGTAACGGTCGTTTTGATTACGATATCACCGCTTCCATAGACAGCGTAGACGATATTGCAGGCCGAATCGGTCCCGACGCCGATAGTTGTCTCGGCAGTGATAACAACAAGCTGGCGTTTGACCTCTACGGCGCTCACTTTGCCGACGGATCGGTTAGGCCCGGCATCTCGCCAGACGCCGAGGCGTCGGGGCATGCCATTGCCGTTATCATTGTCGATCGGTACACGCCAGAAATTCGGAACCAGCGGCTCGGCGATTAATTCTTTACCGTCGAACTTAAGCGACTCGATCGCTCCGCTTGATTTGCCGATAGCAAGTTCGAAATTCTCGCCGGTAATCTTTAAAGCTTTATCCGATTCCTGCAGATTTAACGGTGGCAAAGCAGCAATATCAGCAGAAGGTACCTGCGGGGTATCAAACGGAATCTCGAACTGTTCCCACGCTACCACGTGCCCTTGCTCAGCCCAGGATGTATTATCGGCCAAAGCAAAGCTGATTTTCAGCAAGTATTCGGCACCGGGCCTGGTGTTCGGCTTTTCGAATGGGACATTGATTTGTTTGTCTTCGCTGGGAGCCAGGGATAGCTTCGGCAGCTTGCCTTTCTGGATTATTTTTCCGTCCTCGGTCAATTCCCATAAGACATTTACGAAATCGAGGTTGGTAAAATCGTACTCGTTATGAATCTTAAAAGTACCTTGCAAAGGCTCTACGGGCGTAACGCTGATATGCTGGTAAACCTTCTTGACCTCATAGAGAGATGGATTGGGTCTTCGGTCAGGCTGGACGAGGCCGTTACAGCAGAAATTGCCGTCGTTGGGATTGTCGCCGTAATCGCCGCCGTAGGCCCAGAATTCTTTGCCGTCGGCGCCGGTTTTGCGGAGGCCCTGGTCGGCCCAGTCCCAGATGAATCCGCCGATCAGACGCTTATGCGAACGGATGGCGTCCCAGTATTCCTTCAGGTTGCCGACGGAGTTGCCCATAGCGTGGGCGTACTCGCAAAGGACCATAGGCCGATTGTCGTCCGGGTCGGTCGCCAGGCGTATGATTTGGGGGATGCGGGCGTACATTCGGCTTATCATATTGACATAGTACGGATCGCGGCCTCTTGCTGCTGCTCCTTCGTAATGTACCGGGCGAGTCGGATCGTTGTAGTGTATCCATGCAGCCATAGCCGAATGATTGGGTCCGCAGCCGCTCTCGTTGCCGAGCGACCAGATAATTACGGATGCGTGATTCTTGTCACGTTCGACCAACCGGATCGCACGTTCCATGAAAGCGGTGTTCCATGCCGGGACGTTCGAGAAGTAGCCGCCCACACCATGCGTTTCGAGGTTGGCTTCGTCAATCAGATAGATGCCGTACTCGTCGCACAGGTCGTACCACGTGGGATCATCCGGATAATGAGACGTGCGGACGGCATTGAGGTTGTGAGTTTTGAGCAGCTTGATATCCTGGAGCATCCGGCTGACGGGGATGGCCCGGCCGTGGTCTGGATCGTGCTCGTGCCGGTTGACGCCGAACAGCTTGATGGATTTGCCGTTGACGAAAAGCTGGCCGTCCTTGATTTCGACCTCACGGAAACCGACCCGGCAGCTTTCGATTTCGACGACCTTACCGCCGGGATCCTTGAGTGTTATTAAAAGGGTATACAGGTACGGCGTTTCTGCGGACCACTTGCGGGGATTCTCGACTGTCGTCTGGAGCAGGCCGAACGGTACGTTTCCTCTTTGGGGGTATCTCTCGCGAACGATGGAAGATGCACTTCTGGACAGAGCTTCGGATAAAACCTGCTTGTTTTCGGCGTCATAAAGCTGGGCTTCGACATTCCATTCCTTGAGGTCCTGGTTGGAATAGTTGGTGATTCTGGGGCGGACCATAAGGGTTGCATTCGTGTAACTATCGTCGAGGTCGGTGCGAACGGCAAAATCGCGGACGTGAACCTGCGGCGTCGAAAACAGATAAACGTTTCGATATATGCCGGCCAGCCGCCACATGTCCTGGTCTTCGAGGTAGCTGCTGTCGGACCAGCGATAGACTTCGACGGCGAGAGTATTCTTGCCTCGCTTGAGATATTTGGTGACGTTGAATTCGGCGGGCAGCATACTGTCCTGGCTGTATCCGACTTTTCTGCCGTTGATCCAGATGTACGAGGCGCTTTTTACACCGTCAAAATGGAGAAAAACCTGGCGGTTCTTCCAGGTCCCGGGAACCCTGAAATCTGTTCGGTAGGAGCCGACCGGATTATAATCGTGGGGGATATAAGGCGGATTCACGGGGTAGGGGTACCTCATATTGAGATATATCGGCCGGCCGTAGCCGTGCATCTGCCAGTTGGAAGGAACGGGAATTTCATCCCATTTGCTCACATCATAGCGGGGCTTGTAGAAATCAACCGGCCTATCCGAAGGTTTGCTGACCCAGTTGAATTTCCACTTGCCGTTGAGCGACTTGTAGAATCTTGAGGCCTGTCGCTCGCATTTAAGTGCCGTCCTGGTATTCGGGTAGGGCACTAACGTGCAATGTCCCGGCTCTTTGTTTTGGCCGATGACCTGCGGGTCTTCCCATTCGGGAACTTTTACAAAAGTGTCGCCGGATGCCGGCTTAGACTGACCATAGGCTGCTGGCAGTAAAACAATCAATACGGCAATCGCACCAAGCATTTGAAATAATACACACTTTGAATTTCGCATCTTTTTTTCTCCTTCAAGTTACATTGAGGGTTTCTCTTTTGTTTGGGTTGCCTTTTACGCTCTCATGTACAAGCCGGCGTTATTTATGAGGATATCGATGCCGCCGGCCTTGTCGGCGAATTGCTCGACCATTTGTTCGACTTGCTTTTCGTCGCGAACGTCTGCTCGAAGCAGGATTCCGTCGCTGTTTTTCTTTACCTGCTCAAGGGTTTTCTCCGCCCCCTCGGGCGTGCGGAAGTAATGAACTCCGACATAACAATTCTGCTTGCTGAACAGCGAGGCCGCCGCTGAGCCGATTCCGCTACTGGCGCCCGTAACCAAAACCCTCCCGCCCTTGAGATCTTCGCAGATCATTTTGGGTTTTCCTCTGCGTTTTGTTATTAAACAATCCGAACCTTCGGTTTCACCGCAGGTTATGCAATCTGTTCATGGCTGAAAGTCAGAAATGATGAGGTGCTGTTCCCTTTCAAAGCAACTCGTCGATTGCTTCGGCGAGGTACTTTTTGCTGGTCAAACCCACCCATTTTTTCTGAACCTGCCCATCCTTAAACAGGATGATTGTCGGTATCGCAGTTATACCGAACTCCATAGCACTATCACGAGCTTCATCGGTGTCAAGCCTGCAGATTTTAGCCTTGTCCGTGTATTCGTCGGCAAGTTCATGGACGATAGGAGCTATCATCCTGCAGGGTGCGCACCAGGGCGCCCAGAAATCAACGAGTACCGGCACATCAGAGTTGTGAACAGTCTTATCAAAAGTAGCATCGGTCAGCTCAATTGCACTACCAGCCATTATTTTATCCTTTCAGCCAAAATTTCGCAGCAAACCACTTCCCGGCCATCCCGCCGGGTTATTTGGCCGTCATAATAACCGGATCAACCGGCCTCGTCAACCATGAAGGTAAAAAACCAAGAGCGAAAAATTGGCATGGTTCAAATAGGTTAGATTTCGGGTAACATCGATTTGAAGCTTCATAGTGCGTGGCAGCCTCAAATCCAAAGGATTTGGGGATGGTTGCGCTACTTTTGGATATTTGCCATCCCCAAGCTGTGCTTGAGGCTGCCACGCGGGATTTAACCATGCCTAAAAATTGTTATTACAGTTTCCGAATCTTTTTTTGTTGATTTTACCACCCGCCCGGTTGAAGCAAGTCGCTGACCGGTTCGTTCCACCATTTCGGGTCTCTGAAGTACTGCTTGAGCATCATAGCAGCGACGACGCCGTCGCCTGCGGCCGTCGCCAGTTGCATCGCCGCTCCGACCCTGCAATCTCCCGCCGCGAATACGCCCGGAACGTTTGTCCGAAGGTAAGCACAGTCGCATTTGATGAATCCTTTGTCTGTCAGCTCCACAAAACCTTTCAGAAAGCCGGTATTGGGCACCATGCCTACGAATATAAAGACTCCGTCACATGGATAATCCTCTTGCTTATCGCTTTTTACATCTTTCAGTTTGACCGATTGGACTTTGTTTTCGCCCTGGATGGCGGTGGCTATTGTGCTGTACTTGATAATTAGGTTTGAGTTCGGCTCCTTTGCCTTTTGTTGAAGCTCCTCGGCCAGAATCCTGGCAGCTCGAAATTCGTCTTTTCTGTGTATCATCGTGACCTTTTGGGCGAATTTGGTCAGGTGCAGTGTTTCTTCCACTGCCGTATTGCCTCCGCCGACGGCGACAACGTGCTTTCCCTTGAAGAAAGGCGCATCGCAGGTGCCGCAATAGCTGACGCCCGAGCCGCGGAACTTATCCTCGCCGGGCACGCCGAGTTTGCGATAGTCGCTGCCCGGAGCCAGAATAACGGTTCTCGCGGTGTATGTTACTTTATCGCAGTGGACGGCGATTTTGCCGTCTTTGAGCTTTTCCAGGCCGGTTACCTCGCCGCCGGTCTTTATCTCGGCGCCGAAAGTCTCGGCCTGCTTCTGCATCTGTTCGATCAGGCCCGGCCCGTCGATGCGCTCGATGCCCGGATAATTTTCTATTCTGTCCGTATTATTGATTTGTCCTCCCGGCATGAATTTTTCAAGAACCAGGGTCTTAAGCCTGTCGCGGGCAGTATAAAGAGCCGCCGCCAAACCCGCCGGCCCGGCACCTACAATAATGCAATCGTAATTCTCTGACATAATGAGTATCCTTTATTAAGTTCTATTTATCTAACGTTTAGAACCCCCGGTGGAACCGGGGGTCTTATTTCTGTTCTTCCGTTTTTTCCTGTATTTGGTCGAGATGCATTCCGAAGCGGTCGAGTGTTTTTAAACGGCGTAACTAAGGACTTCGAGTTCTGTGGTTCTGTCGATGTTACTCAAGATGTCATCAACTTTTTCCATAACCGCATCTTCAATCACATATTCATTACAATTCTGACATTGCAAAACAGGCAGGGCCTTGATGATAACAATGCAGTCATAGCCGACCTTAAATGGCAGATTGGTGACGAGCTTCTCTAAGCTTCCTCCGCAATTATGACAAATCATAATGTACTCCTCGTTTTGAAATCTTTTTCCCATTTGTCCGGGCTTGGTTTATAGACGGTAACAATAGTAACTTTATCATCTTCTAAATCGGTTGCTATTTGAGCATGAATAATCTATCCTTTATATTCTGCATACACGAGATAGCTCGGTAAGTACTTATACTCAAGGTCACCATTTTATCTGAACGGTCTCTTTTGTCAATTATGTTTATTCTTCCGTTTTTTCTTGTATTTGGTCGAGATGCATTCCGAAGCGGTCGATTTTCTTCTGGCCCTCGTCGTATTGGCTGTAGGCGTTCCGCAGATGTTTGCCGAGGATGTCCCAGGTACCGCCGAAGTCGGCAAAAGAGGCGTTGAGCTTCTTTAGATTCTGCCGGATTTCGGCGGCCTGCTTTTCGATTTGCAGGCCGTGCAGGCCCATCGCAACCGTCATGAGATAAGCGTATAAAAGGTTCGGTGATACCGGGATCACTTTTTTATCGAAGCAGTACTGCAATATATCCTGCGTCTCGCCGGCGTATTTGACGATCGTTTCGTAATAGATATTCTCGGCGGGGATGTACATAATTGCAAAATCCAGCGTGCCCTCGGCGGGCCTGATATAATCGCCGGCAATCTTGTCGATATGAGTGGTGACATCTTTGATGAATTGTTTGCGAAGCCTCGCTTTTTCCGGTTCGGTTTCGGCCTTTACTATTTTTTCAAAACCGGGCAGCGGGAATTTGGCATCGACGGACACCGAGAAGCCGGGCATTTGTATCAGGGCGTCGACCATCTTGCCGTCCTTGAAAGCATGCTGGAGTTTGTAGCTGTCTTTGGGCAGGATTTGAGAGAGAAGATTTTCGAGCGACCATTCGCCCATCTGGCCCCGGAGTTTGGGCGAGCTTAAGATGTTCTGAAGCCGTTTGATTTCGGTTCCCATTTGCATCATCTGTTTATTCGTGCCCTGCAGCTCGCCGATCTGGGTATGCAGCTCGCTGAGTGTTTTCTGGCTCGATTGCAGATTCTGGTTGAGTGTGCTCTGGCCTGCCTGCAAAGATTTGTTCAGGCTTTCTGTGGTTTTGTCCTGGGCGGTTTTCAGAGCATCTAATTGTTGCTGCAACAGGCCGATCGAGGCTTGCTGGCCTGCCATTTTTTCGGCGTTGCCGGAATTAGAGACAATCAGCCAGACCAAAAGCCCCAGCACTGCCAGAACAAGAACCCCGATTATGACCATTAGAATCAGCTCCATCTTGTTTATCCTCATAAAATCACTTTGATTATAGACTGCAATGGGCCGTTCGTCAAAGACCAAAGGCGTTTGCTTTCGAATATAGAAAAATATTGCCATATTGGTCAAAGCTTTGTATTGTTCCGGCAATAATAAGGTTGTTTAAGATGGGCAAAATAGAATCAGTCATATTCGATTGGGGAGGAGTGCTGATAGACGATCCGCGGCCGGGGCTCTTGCAGTACTGCTCCAAGGCCTTCGGTGTTCCGCTTGAAGTGTATACGCCGGTTCACGATTCGTTTCTGGAGGATTTCCATACAGGTAAGATCGGCGAAGAGGAATTCTGGCAGCAGATATCCGGGAGGCTCGACAAGCCGATGCCGAGATCGCTATCACAATGGTATGATGCATTCCGTTCGGCCTACGTCCCGAAACAACAGATGTTTCTTCTGGCCTCTTCGCTGCACGATAAGGGTTATAAAACAGCACTATTGTCGAATACGGAGATGCCGGCGGTGGAATTCTTTTACGAGCAGGATTACCATATGTTCGACGTGCTCGTTTTTTCATGTATTGAGGGGGTGATGAAACCCGACCGAAGGATTTATAAGATTACGCTTAAAAGGCTCGATTTGAAGGCAAGGCAGGCGGTCTTCATCGACGACAGAAAGGATTACATACGAAGAGCCCGGAAGGCCGGATTGAATACAATTCTCTTTGAAAGCATCGACCAGGTCAAGAAAGAGCTGGCCGGACTCGGAGTGGAATGAGTTAACTGCGAAGGATTTAATTATGCAGTTTTCAAAGGCCCTGGAAAACGATGGGATTATTTTGCTCGATGGAGCAATCGGCACGGAACTGGACAAACGCGGCCTGATGGGCCGGGCGAGCAATAATCTCGATGCTCCACAAGTGGTACTCGAGATCCAGCGAGAATACGCCGCGTGCGGATGTGACACTCTGACGACAAATACCCTGACGATGAACCGTATCTTTATCGAGACACACAATCTCGGCATTTCCGTGCGAGATGTGAACAAGGCCGGCGTCGAATTGGCACGGCAGGCCGCCGGCAAAGATCGATATGTCCTTGGCAACATCAGCTCGACGGGACAACTGCTCGAACCTTATGGAACATATAAAGAGTCGCAGTTCTATGATTCGTTTAAGGAGCAGGCCGAAATCCTGGCCGAGTCGGGAGTTGACGGATTTCTTATTGAGACAATATTTGATTTGCGCGAGGCGATGTGTGCCCTTCGGGCCTGCAAAGAAAACTTTTCGTTGCCTGTTATCGTTTCGATTGCATTTACGACCGAAGAAAAAGGCGGCAGGACGATGATGGGCAACTCGGCGGAGCAATGCGCCAAAAGCCTCGCGGACGCCGGAGCGGATGTCATCGGTGCAAATTGCGGCGATCTCGATCCGGCTCAGATGGCGGTAGTTGTCTCTCTGCTCAAGTCGGCTACGACACTTCCCATTCTGGCGCAGCCCAATGCCGGCAGGCCTAAACTGGTTGGAGATAAGACCGTATTTGAAATGACCCCGGAGCCTTTTGCGGCGGGAATTGCCGAGTGCCTGGGTGCCGGGGCGAGGCTTGTGGGCGGATGTTGCGGAACGTCGCCGGAGCACATTCGTGCCGTGGCGGGCATTCTGGGACAGAAATAGAGAATATTGAAAAACGCCCCTGTAACGAAGTTCAACAAACCATCACAGGCTGCGTTTTTCCTAAGTTTTCTCGAAAGCTGCAATAAATCCTGCACTCGAATCCGTCTATATCCCCTAACAGATAAAATCTTCGCATCAGAACAGGAATGAAGTCTAATTTGGAAAGGAACTTAAGATGTTAAAGAGAGCGGTGTTAGTTATTCTTGCGGCGGCGTTATTGTTGGCTGTGGTTGAGACTTTGACGGCCCAGCCGCCCGGAAGGGGTGCCGGCGGCAGGCGGGGCAGGGGGTTTTCGTCTTTCCAGCAACAGGAGCCTCTTGCGGCCAATGAACAAGAGAAAAAGATTTTGAGCGTCCTTGAGGATATGGACCGGAATCAGAGGAGAGGGATGATGAACGTGCCTCAGGAAGACGGCAGGGTTCTGCGAATGCTCGCCGAGGCCGTCGGCGCCAAACATGTTGTCGAAATCGGCACATCCAATGGGTACTCGGGCATCTGGTTCTGCCTTGCCCTGCGGACTACGGGTGGAAAGCTGACCACTCACGATATCGATGAAGGCCGGGCTTCACTGGCCCGTAAGAACTTCAAACGGGCCGGCGTCGATAATATGGTTACACTTGTCATGGGGGACGCCCACGAGACGATCACGAGAATCAAAGAGCCCATCGACGTTGTTTTTATTGATGCGGACAAAGAAGGCTATCCGGACTATCTTAAAAAGCTTCTGCCTCTGATTCGTCCGGGCGGGCTGATCTTGTCGCACAATATTGATATGGTGGGACAGGACTATATCGACGCTATTACCAAGAATCCCGCTCTGGAAACCATGCAGGTCCAGGGCGTTACTGTGACATTGAAGAAACGCCAGGGCAAATAATCAGATAGTAGTTCGTGATATAGTCGGAGCCAAAACAGCTCTGAGCATGTTTTCTTTATATTTTTGTGGAAATTTCCGACGAATCGCAATAAAGTTCGCTTTTTGGATTAGTCTATGTTAGACGTAGCAGAACTATATGTAATCGCGATTTAGAAGGGATCGGCAAATGTCAAACAAGACCATCTCGGCGATTGCGGCGGTGGTCGTGTTAGCGGTGGCCGGGTATTTGATCGCCCAAAAGACAGAGAGCAGGCCCGGCGTAACCCAAGTGCAGGAACAGAGAATCCTCAACGTGCTTGAGGAAATGCTTCACGACCAGTACGGTGCGATGCTGAGCGTTCCGCCTGAAGACGGCAGGGTGCTGCGGCTGCTTGCCGAGGCGACCGGCGCCAGGCACATCGTCGAGATCGGCACCTCCAACGGTTACGCATCCATCTGGTTCTGCCTGGCCCTGCGGACTACCGGCGGCAAGCTGACCACGTATGAAATCGACGCCGAGCGAGCTTCGCTGGCCCGGGAGAACTTCAAACGGGCCGGTGTCGATAAGCTCGTGACCCTTATCGTGGGCGATGCGCACGAGAAAGTGACGATGCTAAAAGAGCCGATCGATATAGTTTTTATCGATGCGGACAAGGACGGATATCTCGACTATCTCAACAAGCTGCTGCCGTTAGTGCGGCCGAGGGGGCTGATTCTGGCTCACAATACGACGGACGTGGCTTCGCAAATGCAGGATTATTTGGAAGCGATTACGACGAATCCGGAGCTGGAAACCATATTCCTGCACGAGCAGACCACTGGTATCGGCGTGACGCTTAAGAAACGACAGGTAAAATAACGAAACTGGCCTATTCTCGCTGTCATCCTCCGCAGGACGCCTTACGGTGCTGCGAAAGCAGGGATCCAGGAACGTAACGGATTTAGTGGATTCCCGCTCCCCGCTTTCGCGGGGACAAGTTTACACCTGCGAAAGCAGGTGCGGGAATGACAGATTATGTTATTATCACGGGATGTTTTGCTGTGGCAGTCGGTTCAAAAAAAGTGAGTTTCATTAAAATAACCGAATTGATATTAATTTGAGGTGAGCTTTGAAAATGATTTTTTCGAACCGAAAAGGACTTTCACGCCGTGACTTTCTGACTCGCGGCCTATGTGTCACAACCGGTGCCGCGGCGGCGGCTTTGACATCGTGCGATTCTTTGAAAACCGCAGAGACTGATAAACGTCCCGTCCGGACGCGTTTCGGATTCACAACCTACCAGTGGGGCAAGGACTGGGATATCCC
>DQCG01000448.1:2104-5354 GCA_003533825.1 Phycisphaerales bacterium | reverse complement strand
GACAAGCCTCCCGGCCGAATTAGGAGAGTTGACAAAACTCGATGAGTTGAGACTTGACGGCAACAAAGCCCTGACATCCCCCCCGCCCGAGGTCGTAAAGCAGGGAACGGAAGCAATATTGGCATACCTGCGCGAACTGGCCAAGGGCAGGAAAGAACGCTACGAGGCTAAGTTGCTGATTCTCGGTGATGGTGGAGAAGGAAAGACGTGCGTGTCCCGAGCGCTGAGGGGGCTTGACTTTAAGAAACAAATCAGAACCGAGGGAGTAGAAGTTGCGCAATGGACGTTCTCGAATCCGAAAACTCCCGGCGACGGTCAAACGGACATTACGCTGAATATCTGGGATTTCGAGGGCCAGGAGATCAACCATCAGTCGCACCAGTTCTTCCTCACAACGGGCGCTCTTTGCCTTCTGGTCATCAACGGCCGAAGGCAGTTCAAGATAGAGCGGGCCGAATACTGGCTGGATACGATTCGCTCCCGTGCTCCCGGCAACCGGGTAATACTGGTAGCGAGCGAATGTGAGAACACGACACCATCGTGGCCTTTAGATAAGCTAAAAGCCAACTATGGAGATTTGCTCCGGGGCGAGAAGTGGTATTTTGCCGTCGGGTGTGAATCAGAGAAGGGCATCGAAGATTTGGCAGCGGAGATTCAATCTGCGTCGGCGGATATGGACGTGATGGGGACGGATTGGCCCGTCAACTATGAGAAGGCTGAGGACAAAATACGCAGCCAAGCCGAAACCGACGCACAGATCGCACGCACGGAGCTTTATGAGATATTTGATGACAGTGGAATAAGCGAGACGAGTTTTGAGACTGTGGCCGGGCAGATGGCTACGCTCGGAGTGATAACACAATTTAAGGAATCTACGGAGCTTGGGGATTTCGTGGTGCTCAATCCGCAGTGGCTGACAAAAGCCATCAGCCTGGTAATGGAAGATAAGCGATTAGACGACGACAAGGGTGAAATCACGTGCGAGAGGATGCGCTCGATATGGGACAAGGAATATCCGGGGCTGTATCCGACGTTTCACAGTTGTATGAAGGAATTCGAGCTTTGCTATGACATGGAGGATGCGGCCGGTAGTCTGGTGCCGCTTCGATTCGGGGACGCCCGGCCGGAGATACCATGGAGCGATATACCAGGCACAAAGGAAAGACGCATCGAATATCGTCTGAGCGCGCGGCCGCCAAAGGGAATTATGAGCCGCTTCATCGTCAAAACACATTACATGATTGCAAAGACAAGCCTGATGCCAAAAGGTGTTTACTGGCAGAACGGCGTCTTTCTTCGGACTGGGCAAGGCGAGCATACAAGTGAAGCCCTTTGCGAATTCGATGAGGTCGAACGTGTTATGAGCATCCGGGTGCGTGCGGCGTTTCCACAGAATATGATCGAGCAGTTGCACGCGTGCGCCAAGGCGGTCTTTGGTTTCTTTGAGGGGCTCAAGATCGAACGCAGGTACGGCTGCATGAAGTTCGAAAAAACAAGTGAACAGGAGTGCGAAGGAACCCATGCGGAACGAAGGATTTTATTCGCGTTATCGAGGAACAACGAAATTGATTGCGAAAGGGGCTGGCATGTCGTGGACCCGAAGAGGCTCGTATTCGGATTCAGCAGCTTCGGTGAGGATGCACTGACGGTAAAAGAGCTTAGAGAAGAACTGGCTAAAAAACCCAAGTGGGCGGAGAATCTGATCGGAGACATAAAATCTGCTCTGGTCTGGATTGACAAAATATACGATCAGGTGTTTACGATTCGTCAGCAGCAGACAGAATTGGCACCGGAGATAGTGCAGCGAGTGGCACTCCAATGGCGTGACTATCTAGATAAGTTCGATGAGATACTGGACAATAGAGATTTCAATTCAGCGCCGGCGGTTGTCTCGATTGTGCCTGTTGATGGCAGCGCATTCAATCCGAAGAATTGGTTTAACAATGAGTACAACGTAATACCATATTGTGAATATGCGGGCGGCGTGCATCCGGTGAGCTTTAGCTTGCCACTTAAAAAGCCGAGGCAATGGTGGCAGAAAACGGCGCCGAAGCTGGCCGTAGGTATCAAGGTGCTTTCGGCGGGAATTAAAATTGGGTGCGCAGGGCTGCCTTTAGCGGTTGATCCGAAATTGTTCGAGGCAATGAAGAACGAGGTTGAGTTCATGAAGGAGCTGGCGGATCATCTGGAGCTTGAAAGCGGCGCGGAGTCGGATATAAGTGTCGATGCGGCCGAAACAGTCGAGAAGATGGAGCGGATGGGCAGGATTCGCGATTTTAGGCAGTCGAGCGGGGACGATGAAAAACGCATTGTCCGGATGCAGTTGGCGGAGCTTTTCGAGCAGATAGCGCCGAAGAATTATAAGGCCCGTCAGTGGGGCGAGCTTAGAAGGGTGAAGATGCCGGATAATACATATCGATGGCTTTGTGCAAAGCACGCGGCTCAATACAGAAAGTAAGGAAATAACTCAAACTGACCGTTTTTGAAAAGAGTCAAATGGTAAATCCTTCAGTGATAACACTATAACACAAATTGTCATTCCCGCGAAAGCGGGAATCCATTATGCTCATTACGTTTGTGGATCCCTGCTTTCGCAGGGATGACAGATCGATAGGTCAGTTTGAGTAAAAAGTAAAAAGTTAAAAGGTAAAATACAAGAATACAGTTTACACCCAAGGTGGAGGCATGAAGAATATCTTCACCCTGAGCGAAGTCGAAGGACTAATCAAGATGGGTGGTTATCGGCGAATCCTTTTTCCGGATAGCTTCCAGGGCGGCGGGTTTGTCATCGAGAAAAACGAACATCTCACTAAGACCGGCGACCACAAAAATACACTTTGTCACGGTACTCACACTGCAGAGGATAAGCTGCCGCCCGGCATCCTGTAACATGCTCCGCAATATCAGGAGATTACTGATGTTCCATGAGTTTATTATCTCAGCTTTTGAAAAATCTATTATGACGTCGTGGGCGGATTTTTTACTTATGATTTCGTTAATATTTTTAAGATCATCCGCCCTCCTCGAACCGTCGGAAGGCACTTCAACAAGTATGACGTCTTCAGATAGATTTCTGATGCTCATTTTCAACTCTCTCTTTTGATGTAATCGGAACACCACGTGGGGCGACAGTGGCATACGCCACGTCGTTTGCCATATCCCACTGTGGCAAACTCTTTTTGCGTTAGCAAATTGTATCGGAAAAAGTCTGGGTCGGATTAAGCAAAAAATCGAGAATTGCGTACTTATC
>DQCG01000448.1:1748-2004 GCA_003533825.1 Phycisphaerales bacterium | reverse complement strand
CGGAGTCATTTTCCTGATAGAGCCGTACCCGGCTGCGTTCGGCCGCCATCGTCACGGCCTGCGGCAAGTCCATATAACGAAGCACGTTGAGGAAGATCGGGCCATCATGGTGCGAGTCGGGCAGATGCCGCAAATCGATTCGGTCTATGTCGGGCTCGAATAATGACGCATAAAGCACGATACCGGCCATCCGGTGCTGGGCCGTAAGGGCGACCGGCGCATCATCGAGCCAATCGACCCGGCGCAGGGCCTGAAT
>DQCG01000448.1:0-1673 GCA_003533825.1 Phycisphaerales bacterium | reverse complement strand
GTCAATCCGATCCCGCGCGGGGCCACGTACGCCAGTACCGACTTGCTGCTCTTAAGTTTATTTTGAATGTTTTCGAAGGCATTTTCGTTCGGATCCGCCGCAAGGTGTCCTATGGAGGGCAATGCCTCGTCTTTGAGCTCGTTGGCAAAACCGAAGCGCATGGCGGCCAGCCACCTGGTCCATTCCTGAGCGTTCAGTACGTTCAGCACGATTTTATCGGGTCGGTCGATTCCGGGCCGATGAGCTAAATATAAACGCAGTTGGACATGTGGCTGACTTGTGAAGTCCAGGGCGCTCAAACGAACGCCGTGCCGTTCGGCGGAGAACACCCGCCTGATATTGAGTGGGCCGGCCTGCTCTTGAGTCGGCCAGCCGGCGAATGATTTTTCCCGAAGCGTTTCGAGTAGTTCCTGCCGCTGTTTTGCCCAGTCCTCCGAGGATTGCGGCACGGATGGTTCCGGGCTCTTGGGTACGAACGATTCGTGGATCCGCGTATTTATCTCGTCGGCAGGTAGCTCTTTGAAGACCTTGAGCTGCTCAGGCTGGAAAAACTTGACGGCCGGCTTGTCGATAAGGGGATTTTCGTCTTTGAGGAAACGGTTAAACCACACGAAAGCGTGGATGCGCAGCTCCTGCGTATCCTTGTGCGGGCCCTCGGTAATGTTCAGACCGAGGTTCTTCTCGGCGCCGTATAGCCGGTAGATATTCCGAACCTTCTGATGAACGCGAGCCACGCCATCCAGCGGGAAGATTGTGTCTTTGTCGCTGTTGGAGATAAGCAGCGGCCGCGGCGCTACCAGCGCCGCCACAAGCGGATAATCCCAGCCGAATGTGTTGACTATGTACATGCAGTCGCAGTGGCCCTCGACACAGCCGTCAACGACGTGGTTTTGAAGGTCGGTTATTCCGGCGACCGGGACGGCTGCTTTGATGCGGTCGTCGAGCGCCGATATCCACCAGCTATAAGCACCGCCGCCCGAGCGCCCGGTGACGCCGAACCGGCTGGCGTCCACTTCTTTGCGTGTCTGGAGATAGTCCAGGGCGCGGATGCAGTTCCACGCCTCGGCTCCTGCGGACGTATAGCCGCGGCTGTTCCACCACCACATTTTATATCGATACGTGCCGTGATGAATCCCTTCGATTTCGCCTAATTGCAGGGTATCGATGATCAGGCAGACATATCCGTGCCGTGCGAACCATGCTGGATGGTGCTGATATGATGCTTTGTTGCCGTAGCTGACGCCGTCCTTCTTGATGCGTCCGTGACCGCATACGTAAAGAATTGCCGGGGCGGGTTTTTCGAGTCCTTTGGGAATATAAAGATTCCCCGTGACATAGAGGCCGGGACTGGATTGAAAGTGGATATTTTCGACGGTGAACAGCTCGTGGTCGATTTTGCCGGTGATTACCGGTTTGAGGTCCGTCTTTTCGGGAAGGGGCATAAGGCCGAGCATCTCGAACAGTTGCTCCCGATAGACCTTTCGCTTTGCCTGCCAGTCTTCGAGCGATTTGACGCCGGTCAGGCATCGGTCGCGGAGCCTGGCCGTCTCGGCTCGGAAGTACTCGGCGAGCACCGCGTCGGCGCTGCTGGTGCCGATGGCCGACCGCTGGGCGGCGTGGCATGGAAGAGCAATGCACGTCAATAAAACCAGGATACATACCGGTCGTAAAAT
>DQCG01000365.1 GCA_003533825.1 Phycisphaerales bacterium | reverse complement strand
GTCCAGACTCGCAATGCAACCAGCCACCAGTTTGAAAAACTCGTCGATCCGTATATCAGGCCGGGCGACCCGGCCGGCGGGCTTTTACCGCGAATCCACGCCGGCGGCCCGGGTGAGGAAGGCCGCGGCGACCACCGAATTCAGGCCTACAACTATCGCATGTGCCTGACGAAAGTGTCGGAGAACCGTGTGGCCTTTCCTAAGCCGGACAACTACAACCCGATGCAGTACGAGCTGCTGGCCTGCTATCTCGACAAAGGCTGGCGGGCAATATTCGTCAAGTTCGACCCCGCTCCGAATGCCAAGACCGACACCAACAATCACGGCGCCTTCTCAACCGATAATATCGGCATGAATTATGACTACCCCGAAGGCAGCTACGAGCGACGGCGGGAGATTCTCAAAGAGCACGAGGATTATCAAAAGGGATTGATGTGGTTCCTCGCCTATGACCCGCGCGTGCCGTCGGATGTGCGGGAGAAAATGAGCCGGTGGGGTCTGGCGAAGGACGAGTTCACCGGCAACGGTCACTGGCCCCACCAGATTTACGTCCGCGAGGCCCGGCGAATGATAAGCGATTTCGTTACGACCGAGCTGCACCTGCGACGGATAAAACCAACGCCGAAACCTGTCGGCATGGGCTCCTATAACATGGACTCGCACAACGTTCAGCGCTACGTAGATTCCAAAGGCTTCGCCCGCAACGAGGGTGACATCCAGATCAATCCCGGCGGCCCCTACCCAATATCTTACGGCACAATCGTGCCGAAGGCTTCCGAATGCACGAACCTTCTCGTGCCGGTCTGCGTCTCTTCGTCGCATATCGCTTACGGCTCGATTCGCATGGAGCCGGTCTTTATGATTCTCGGCCAGTCCGCCGCGACCGCCGCCGTTCTTGCCATAGACGAAAAGATAAATGTACAGGATGTGGATTACTCAAAGCTACGAGTGCGCCTGCTTACCGACGGCCAGGTGCTGGAGCTACCTTGATATCATATCGGATTTGCGAAGTCTTATCTCTTTTGCCTGCTACGGATAGTTACAATCCTTGTGCCGAGAAAGAAATTGCGGATAGCAGGCGGATTTGTTACAATATGCGTGAAGTTTTGTGTTTCTGAGTAGTTTTTGTCCGGACTCTCCGGCGATCCGGACAAGGCTGCGGACTTGGCTTTGATTCAATCAATCGTTCCAGTCAAGCAGAAAGTTATTGCATAGAACCAAGTGTCGATCACGGGACAATAAATCTATGGAGTCTGAGAACATAACCGCTTCCGAGCTGATCGAACAATTTCATAAGTCTGATGGAAGTCCAGGGCAATTCCTGCAGAATCTTCTGGCGGCTCAATGTTTTCTTGGACCGGCAGACGGCGGCGCGATTTTGCGGGCCGGCCAGGAAAAAGACGTTGAAGTTCTCGCCCTGTATCCGCAGTTGAAAAAAAGCGCGTCCGCCCCGGAATGGCTGGCCGGAACGGCTGGATTGGCACGCGAAGCTATCACGTCCGAAAAGGTTGTTGTTAAACCGCTGGACAAACGCGGTCAACTTCACGGTCAATCGGCCAAACGTCACATCGTGATGGTTCCGTCGAACATGGTTGGGATCGGCAGGGCAGTTACGGCTTTTGTGATCGCGGCCGACGGCGAAAATACCCTTGAGGCAAGTTTACAGAAGCTGCAACTATCGTCAGGTATGTTAAGTTACTCCCAGACGATGCCCGGCCGGCAGAACTGGCAGGAAAGCAGCAGACGGCTGCAGCAGGCGATGGAGGCGCTTTCGGCCGTCAACCGGCAGGAGAGGTTTACAAGTGCGGCGATGGCCTTCTGCAACGAGATAGCTTCGCAGTGGAAATGTGAACGGGCAAGCATTGGTTTTCTCAAAGGCAGGTACGTTCAGCTCAAGGCAATGAGCCACACCGAGGATTTCAGCAGGAAGATGCAGGTGGTTCAGGATATCGAGTCTGCCATGGAGGAGTGCCTGGACCAGGATGTTGAAATTCTCAGCCCCGCTCCCGGAGAATCCGCTTACGTTAGCCGGGCGGCGGAGAAACTGTCCCAGCGTCACGGTCCGCTGGCTGTTTTAAGCCTGCCGCTGCGACGGGACGGAAAGGTTAAGGCGGTTCTCACTCTTGAGCGCCCGGCGGAGAAGGAATTCAGTCTTGCTGAGATTGAGACGATTCGACTGGCTTGTGAATTGAGCACCGCCAGATTGGTCGATCTGTATGAATATGACCGATGGATCGGGGCGACAATCGCGTTAAGAACCCGCTCTTTCTTAGCCAAATTGGTGGGCCCGAAACACACGTGGACGAAAGTTGCGGCGATTTTATGCTTTGGGGCGGTATTATTTTTGATATTTGGCAAAGGGCAGTTTCGCCCGAAATCGCCTTTCGTTCTGGAAGCGACTTATCAACAGGTCGTCCCGGCACCTTTCGACGGATACATCAAGAACGTCGAAGTCGAAGTCGGGGATTTGGTCGATGCCGGAAGTTCGGTGCTTGGCGGGCTGGATACGGCCGAGCTGAGGCTGAGTCTGGCTGCATCGAAGGCCGAAAAGGCCGGCTATCTCAAGCAGGCTTCCGCCGCGATGCGCGATGGTGAAACTGCCCAGGCCCAGATCGCCCAGGCGAATGCCGACAAAGCGCAGGCACAGATCGAGCTGTTGGAATATCAGGTCACTCAGGCGAGTCTCGTCTCGCAAATCAGCGGTGTGGTCGTCAAAGGCGACCTGAAGCGTCAAATCGGTGCGCCTGTAAAAACCGGGGACGTGCTCTTCGAGGTTTGCCCGCTCGAGGCACTGCGGGCGCAATTGATGGTTCCGGAAGATGAGGTTTACGATATCAAGATCGGCCAGGAAGGATACCTGGCAACCGCTTCCTACCCCGGACAGCGGATAAAGTTCGTAGTTGAGCGAATCAACCCGATAGCCGAGGTTGTGAACCAGCGCAACGTTTTCAAGGTTCGCGTCCAGCTTATGGAGCGATACCCGTGGATGCGTCCCGGCATGGAAGGAGTGGCCAGGGTGACAGTCGGCGAACGCCGTTACGTCTGGATTTGGACTCGCAAGATTGTTAACTGGATACGAATGAAATTGTGGCTTTAGTTTTCAGAATGTCTTATGGCTGTCGATCGACCAACTTTTCATGAATCATGGTACCGGGTGGCCCGGTTGCGGCCGAGACTGCTGTCGAGCGTACAGGTCTACAGGCAGCATTTTCGGGGGCAGATGTGGTACGTCCTGGAGAATCCCTCCAATAACTCATTCTCTCGCCTCAGCGTCGAGGCTTATCGTTTCGTAGGGATGCTTGACGGCCGGCGGACCGTAGCCGAGGTCTGGCAGACCTGCAATGAGCAGCTTGGAGACCGGGCGCCCACACAAGGGGAGGTAATCGGGCTTCTTGGCCAGCTATTTTGCTCGAACCTGCTGTATGCGGAACTGGCGCCGGATACTGAAAGTCTGTTCAACCGCTATCATACGCGAATTAAGCGACAGATACAGGGATTGTTCACAAACCTGCTTTTTATTCGGATTCCTCTGCTGGACCCCAATCACATTCTTGAGCGATGGGTAGGTATATTCGGATGGTTTTTCGGCTGGGTGGGCCTGGTGTTGTGGCTGGCAATCGTTTCGGTTGGATTGTACTTTGTTATTGGTAACGCGAGAGAGTTGATTTACCAGAGTGCCGATGTTTTGGCGCCGGACAATCTTGTCCTGCTGTACCTGAGTATCGTAATAATCAAAATCTGTCATGAGTTCGGCCATGCTTTTGCATGCAAACGATTCGGCAGGCTCAACGGCAGCGGCGGAGAGGTTCATGTGA
Source organism: Phycisphaerales bacterium (assembly GCA_003533825.1). Lineage (GTDB taxonomy): Bacteria > Planctomycetota > Phycisphaerae > Sedimentisphaerales > Anaerobacaceae > JAFGPJ01. Next base: position 3,266 of record DQCG01000365.1, on the reverse strand, counting down.
TGGGCGTCATGTTTCTGGTATTTGTGCCGCTGCCCTATGTTGACGCTTCGACCGCATGGGCCTTCCGCAAAAAGTGGCACAGGGCTGTCGTGGGCATGTCCGGAATCATGGTTGAGCTTATGGCCGCGGCAATTGCGGCGATGGTCTGGGCCAATACCTCTACGGGAACTCTGCACATCATTGCATACAATGTCATTTTTATTGCCAGTGTTTCCACGCTCCTGTTCAATGGAAATCCGCTTCTGAGATTCGATGCTTACTACGTTCTTTCCGACCTGGTGGAGATACCGAATCTCAGCCACCGGTCCAAAAGCTATATCTACTATCTCGTAAAAAAGTATTGCTGGAAACTGAAAAGCACACACAATCCTGCGAATAGCCCCGGCGAGATGATCTGGTTCGTATTCTATGGTATCGCTTCGACGGCCTACCGCGTTTTCATCTGTATACGCATTCTGCTGTTCCTGAATGACAGGCTGCCGGAAGCGTTGTTTATACTTGTTCCTTTCTTTGCAGTTTCGGCGGTTATCGCGTGGGTGCTTGTACCGATTGGCAAGTTCATCCGCTACCTTGCGACTGACGGCGAGCTGACCAGAACTCGCTGGCGGGCCATCGGTTCAACTTTAGGCTCTCTGGCCTTGATTATAGCCTTAACAGGGATTCTTAGATTGCCTGACTATTGCAGGGTCGAAGGGATTGTCGAGCCGGTTAATTTGGCTATTGTCCATGCCGAAAGCGACGGTTTTGTCGCTGATTTTCTGCTGTCGGACCAAAACGTATCGCCGGGCGAAAAGGCGCTTATCGAAGCCGTGAATCCGGAGCTGGAAGCGGAGAAGAAAAGCCTGCTCGCCGAGCTTCGCGGCCTCCAGGCCAAGGAGCGTATCGCCGAGGTGCAGGAGGTAGCTGCCGCACAAATATTTGCCGAACAAATCGAGGCCTTGAAAGAGAAGATTGCCCGGGTCGATTTCGAGATTTCTTCATTGTTTTTACAGCCGGCGTTGTCTGGCACGTGGGTCTCCCCGGATATTGAAAAGACCAAAGGCATGTATCTGCGTCGGGGCGAGCAGATTGGCGTTGTGGCAAGCCTGGATGATGTGCTCGTTCGGGCGACGGCCGGCCAGGAGCTTGCCGCACTGCTCGTGGAGCAGGCGTATGAGCGGCTTGAGATTCGAGTGAAAGGAAGACCGGGTGTGATGCTTGCGGGAAACATTGAAAAGATTTTCCCCGCCGGCCAGGAGGTGCTGCCGTCCGAGGCGTTGGGATATGCGGTCGGTGGCTCTATGCCTACGCTTTCGCAGGATCCTCGCGGTGTCACGGCCGCGGAGAAGTTTTTCGAGATTCGTATCAGGCCGGAGCCGGACAGTCCGGTCCGCCTGCTGAGCGGCCAGCGCGTCGTGGCGAGAATCCAAATGCCTTCCAGGCCACTTGCGGCTCAATGGTGGCGATCCTTCAGACAGTTGTTCCAGCGGAGGTTTCATATTTGATATGACGGTGGTTCCAAGTGCAACCTGGCAAATGCTTGAGCAGCGGACTTCGGGCGAACCTTTGCCGAGGGGGCTTGATGCCGCGTGGAATGCCGGTGTCGGACTTCTGGACAGATGTGTGCCGCGATACCGGGGGTTTGTTCGCCGGGTCGATAGAATACTGTCTCTCGAAAAGCACCTTTCGGAAATGGCGGATTCGAAGCTTCGCGAAATCGCCGGCGAGCAGCGGGATGTTTTTCGCCGCGGCCGCGACAATGCTTCGGACCTCGAGCGGGCTTTCGCATTGGTTCGGGAAGTGGCGTTTCGACAGATCGGAGAAAAACCGTTCCCGGTCCAGGTGGCCGGCGCTTTGGCCCTCGAAAGTGGATGTATCGCGGAGATGGCTACCGGCGAGGGTAAGACCCTTGCCTCCACCATGCCCGTGACTGTGGCCGGCTGGCGCGGGCAGGGTTGTCATGTAATTACCGTCAATGACTATCTGGCAAAGCGTGATGCCGAATGGATGGGACGGATTTACCGTTTTTGCGGCCTGAGTGTTGCCTATATAGAGCAGCAAACTCCTCCGGAGCAGAGAAAAGCGGCGTACATGGCTGATGTCACCTACTGTACGAACAAGGAGGTGGCCGCGGATTTTCTGCGCGACCGGCTTGTGTTGGGCGGTTTGAGAGGATTGAGCTCGGCGCTGCTTGCCAGGATAACGGGCGGCGGCAGGCAGGTTACCGACAGACTGGTCCAGCGGGGATTGTATTATGCAGTAGTGGATGAAGCGGATTCGATCCTGATTGACGAGTCGGTGACACCGCTGATTATCTCAGGGGATGCTCCCAATCCGCAGCAGATTGAGTCTTTTCGGCAGGCGACGGAAATTGCAGGCCGGTTGAAGCTCCAAATCGATTACAGGATTAATCATCGCTACAGGGAAATCGAGCTGACCGGTCAGGGCGAGAGGCACCTGGAAGAGCTGAGAAGTGGTCTGGGAGGGATTTGGAGAGCAAATCGCCGCTGCCGGGAGATGGTCAATCAGGCTCTGACCGCGAAAGAACTGTATCTCTGCGACAAACATTATGTAATTGATGACGGCAAGGTTGTGATTGTAGATGAGTTCACGGGCCGAATGATGCCGGACCGAACCTGGCGCGATGGCTTACACCAGGCCATTGAGGCGAAGGAGAACGTCGAGATCAATCCGCCCAAAGATACCTATGCCCGCATCAGTTTTCAACGATTTTTCCGGATGTATCACAAGCTGTCCGGAATGACAGGTACGGCGTCCGAGGCGGTTGATGAGTTTTGGCAGATTTATCAGTTGCCCGTGGTCAGAATTCCGACAAACCGTCCTTGTATCAGGAAGCATCTGCCGAACATAGTATTGCCGACCGAATCGGCCAAGTGGGCACGAATCGTCCAGGAGATTCGCCGTATCAACGATACAGGCAGGCCGGTTCTCGTCGGAACCAGGAGTGTGCGGGCCAGCGAACATCTCAGCCGACTGCTCGAAACGGAAAAACTTCAGCACCAGGTCCTTAATGCGATTTATCATCGCCAGGAGGCCCAGATTGTTGCAGAAGCGGGCCAACGTGGCAGAATAACTGTAGCGACCAATATGGCCGGCCGGGGCACCGATATCAAGCTTGGCAGAGCGGTGGCAAACTTGGGAGGGCTTTGCGTCATTGCCGCCGAACCCAACGAATCGGCCCGCATAGACCGGCAGTTGTTCGGCCGGGGGGCTCGCCAGGGCGACCCCGGAAGTGCTCAGGGTATCTTCAGCCTGGAAGATGAGAT
>DQCG01000227.1 GCA_003533825.1 Phycisphaerales bacterium | reverse complement strand
TTAATTAAATTCTCGCCAGGCTAAGCCATTACCTGCCGCCGGGGATTGAGAACTTTTTTCCGGCGTTGTCCAGGACGAGAACCCAGTCGTTTCCTTCCTCTCTACGGCCCGGCGGGGCAAAATGCCGAATACCTTTGTTTTCGAAATATCCAATTAACTCGGCACTTCCGTTCCGCGGATTGTACCAGTGTGCTCTTATTTTCTCACCGGTAATCCTGCCGTAGGACACGTCGAATTGACGCCCGGTATAAGTGTAAATAAATGCATAGCTTTTCCCTCGCGTGGCGATTACGTAGTCGTATTTGCCGCCGTTGTCGCCGGCAATCATAGACGGGTCGAACACCCTTTCGAAGAAGGGACGCGAAAGAATAAGCGTCTTGAGATGCTGCATCTGTCCGGCGCCGGGATCATCTATGGCCTGGTTCCAGTAATTTCGCACGCCGTAGTTGCCCTGGCCGGAATCAGGTTTGTGCATCTGCATCACGGCGTTATTGCCGTAGGTATGCCCGAACGCCCCGGCGAAAACCGACCAGTAGGCATACCGCCTCACATCCTTATCCTGCCAGTACGGCTCATTCGGATCGTGCAGGCCCTGGGGGATGTTTTCATAGGAAGGCTCGCCGTCGATGGTCGGCTTCGGCGGGATTTTGGCGTAATCTTCCAGCACATATTTCCAGTTGTCCTCTCCCTTCCATGTCGCGATATCGTCGCTTTCCCTTTGCTGGTCGTATCGCCGGTGGCCAGATTGGAACATATTGAAATCGAGCCACTCTTCATTATGAAACCACGTGGACGACTGCGTTCTGCCGAACGGGTGGAAGCTCATCAGGTGGTTCCGGTCCGCTTTGTGAATTGCCGTACCCAAAGCCTGCCATATTTCCCTGTTGCGGTCTCCCTTGGTATCGCCGCCGTTTATCCAGATGATATTTGGCTTGTCGCGGTAGCGTTCCGCCAGCCATCGTCCGAAAGACCGGGCGCTTTGGACTGTAAAGCGTCCTTCTCTGACGAGATTGCCCCATGTAGGCAGGATAGCTACGTAAATGTTCTTTTCCGCGGCTTTATTAATCACAAAATCGACGTGGTCCCAATAGTCATATTCAGCCGGAACTTCCGGATTGCTTCCCGGCGTGGTTTGAGGCTCGGCGGGATTGTCGTCTATAAGAGGCATATCACCATAGGCATTGACTTTGGGTATTTTTTGAAGCATTACGGCCTGGATTACATTAAATCCCTTGGCGCTGCGGTTCTCCAGGTATGTTTCGACCTCACCACGGTCCAGCTTCTGAAACAAAAGCCAGGCGGTATCTGCCAGCCAGAAGAAAGGCTGGCCGTTTTCATGCCGGAGGAACCTGCCGTTTTGAGATACCACCAGTCGGCCGTTATCCCAGGGTGGCCGGGCGCCGCCGCTTTGACGGGCATCACAATTAGCCGCCGACAAAGCGGCTAACAGCAACAAAACAAGACCAATTTCCGGCATACGCATCGCTTATGTCCCCTGGTAGAAAGCGAACTTCTATCGTATTTGTCAATTGCCGGACTATACTACCAGATATGGGTGAATTTGTCCCGTTCTTTACTTGCCGGCGGATAAGTCGATGTTCGATGTGTTCCGCTGTATCTCAGGTCGCGTAGCTATGCAGGCCCGAGAACAGCCGGGAAAGATTCACCCAGAGCACCGTTATGATGATCACCACCAAGCCGACAATCGCCCAGAGGCTGTTGATTCGCGGGTGCTTTTTGCCGAACATGTAGCGGTAGTGGAAATAGCCGAGGAAAACGAGCCAGGATGCCAGCGACCAGAGTTCTTTCGGGTCCCAACCCCAGTAGTCGCCCCAGGCCTGTTTGCCCCAGTAGCTGCCGAGAATAAGGCCCAGCGTCAGCAGGGGAAAACCCACACAAATCACCCGATACGTCGCCTGCTCAGGGGGCAGGAACGGACTGTTCGCTTTGGGCTTTGTCAGCAATTGTTCGCACGCCTGGAAGAAAGCCTTGCCCATGAAGACGTAGCTGAACATGTAAACGGCCACGTGCGGGACGAACAACCAGCTCTGCAGGGCGGGCGGCAACTGTTGCGGCTCGGCATTGAATTTGAAGCCGGCTGGGAAAAGAACAATAGCGCCGATGAGCATGTCTGCCCATCGGCCGCCTATGTGCAGCGTGCGCCGACAGAACCATGAGATCGGATAGCAAAGCATCCCAAGCGAGAGGAACACTTCGAAGAGGTTCTGAAGCGGTACGTGCCGGACGTGATACCAGCGATAGCCGTACGAAACCACTGAAATTGCGAAGCCAACTACAAACAAAACATGTCCTAATCTAGCCCGGCGAAGCAAAGTCACGACGAATGCCGAAATGTACGCGGCGATCGTCAAATAAATCAGTAAGCCCTGAATTGTGTATTTTATTTCCATTATGTGCTTTTTGCTTTAAACCTTGAAAAAATATGTCGAATCCACATGTGCCATATTACGCCTGAGCAGAGCATCCAGTAGCCGGCATAAACTACGTACAAGCCCGTATCTGAAACGACCTGGAGAACCGTGTACTGCCCGGCCTTGTCGTCGTATGAGCTCTGGTAAAAATGGTAGCCGCCGAAACGCAGAGGGTGATTTACCTCGATATCCTTCTCGGCGACGACTTTACCGTCTTCGATGATCTGCAGCTCGCTTATGTAATCGCTGATGACCCTGTGATAACTGAGCAGGAATTTGTCCCGGTCGTGGCTGTGCCCGGGGAATCGCTCGAAGACGTATTGGGTGGACGTTTGGCCGCCGAGTTCGGCTATCTGAACTTCGAGAGCTGGGTTCGAGCCCGGCGACGGATCGTCGAAGGGGACAGAGTTGCCTTCTTGCATTCCTATCTTGAAGTTCTCGTATGCTTTTATGATCTTTACCGTGCCGGT
>DQCG01000632.1 GCA_003533825.1 Phycisphaerales bacterium | reverse complement strand
GCGCACGCTTTGTTTTTTCAAATGAGCTACAAATTAAAATCGCGGATTTCGCTGATTTACCCTATGAGATGACGATTTTATCTATCTCACGGGGTGAACGCGGAAGAAGAGAAAAAATCGTAAATTGCAAATCAGAAATCATAAATGACGAAGTTCTCCATTATCAATTCAATTCACCACAGCAAAATGTAAGTTTGATATATATTATATCATATTAAGAGTTGGATATCAAGTGAAATCTGAAAAAATGTCCGTGACTTGTATCGCTCTTTGACTATGTTCAGAGCTGAACATAATTGAAGGGATTGTGGTGATAAACCTAAGACGCCTTTCGGCGTTTGTGGGCCTATTTTTTGTGCAATTTTGTTTCTATTTTTGGAACCAGATGGCACAGAGGCTACTTGATGTTGCGGTGAGCAAAGTTTCCACTAATTTCGGGAGAAATTGTGTACCGAGAAAAGTCGGATGACTAACAGGCAGCGCAACGGAAAAAGCCAGCTTTTTCAACGGCCCCACGGCCCACTTAATTCCGCCATTTAACTAACCTGAGAACAGGAGATTGAACCATTTTGCGAATTTCAAAGCTTCTTGTGAGTCGGCTCCGAAATATTTTGCTGTTATAGCTGTTCCGAATGGTAAGCCAGGATTTCTCTGCCATGCAAGCCATGTATGGATTCTTGCTTTGCTAAACAATTTATCAGAAAATTGAGCTCCGATCTGTTTCGCGTGCTTCGTTACTTCATCAGCATACAACCAACATTCATTATCTAACGGAACCAACTTACTCAGAAAATCTTCAAGCTCTCCTTTGTTTTGATTATCAGGCATAAGCCAAACACCAACTTTCCAGTCAGTGTACATGCCTGTAATGATTGTTCCATCTTGATTAGGTGACTCAGGGAGTGTGATATCCATTTTAGAAAGCTCATTCGTCACCTGTTGCCATCGTTTATCCACGTCGAAATTTGCATCTACAATGATTCCAAGACGTTTGTAGGACTTCACGGAAACTTGTATGGATTTCACTAAAGGATCGAAGCCTCCGCAATCATGCACATGAGGAAGTAAATCTGTCGAATTATCCCAATCGATTCCGTGTCTTTTCATTAAGTGAATTACGGAATGTTTATCATCAGCTCCTTCTACGAGTAGTCTATACGATGAGTTTTCTCGTCTCATCCCCTGAGCTCCACATGCTGTTCTGCGGCTATTGAAATCTCATCAGGAGTATAGACAACTGTTCTGTCCCGTTCCTCATCAACTCTGTGCAATCTCACGCCCTCGCAGAGATCAGGTTCATTACTGGAAAGCCAGGCGAGGCTCCGAACACAATCCAGGCTATGTGTTGTGGCGAACAACTGAACGTCAAGACGCTTTGCTGTGGCAATGAGAACACGCCACATATCACTCATTACGGAGTGGTGAAGACCAGTGTCGATCTCATCAATCATTACGAATCCGTGAGAAGAACGACTAACTGCCGTAGAAGTGGTCAACAAGTGCCTTATACCATCACCGAGACTTCCTAGTGGCACGCGACTTTCAAGATTTCGTAATTTAACATATATACCTCCAGAGGAACTAGCGTATCTATAATAAGACCTGGAACTAAGAAAAGCTATCCTCTCAATCATTGGCTCCAGAATCCGGAGACTCTCAATTATATTGGCTTCCTCCTCTGTGAGAGCTATGGAATCCCAGAACTCTTGGAGTTCAAAGCTATCGAGGGCTTCGGTCCTTACGAAACTCACAGGCTTTTCGTCTGAATTTAGCTTGGTACTCTGGCGACGAACGAAATCGATAGAAATAGCTCCTGAGAATGATATCGGTAGGATTACTGGTTCGTTACTTCTGCTATGATGGATAGACAGTGCGAGACGTGGTTCAAGGGCATCATCGTCAGAGAATAAAGCATAGGCCTTGTCTGCATTACTTGTGTCATCAGAGGGATATACCACACACTTCAACTCAAGTTTAGTATTTGATTCCACTCCTTTAATCTGAAACTCAGTCCCAACTTCGCATTCGTGACCGTAAAAGAGGTGGCTCAGGTCGACATATCGACCGGCTCTATCCTTCTCCCGCTGGACATATATCTCTCCGCGTCGTGTTGCGCATCCAGCCACGGCTGACACTATGTTTGTACTAAGGAGTATTTCAGCAGCTTCCAAAATTGTTGTTTTGCCACTATTATTGCGTCCTACGAATAGATTAACTCGTGATAAATCCCGGACGTATAACTCCTTAAAGGTTCGGAATTTCCTAATTTCTAATTCGCTCAACATAATACTCACCCTTGAGATACAAACAACATCGGTATGATATATTGGACTGTGAGTTATAGCAATAAGAAAAAATTTGCAAATTTGTAAGGCACCGATCCTCTGCATCAAACGCAGGGATATTCTATGTTGTCTTAGCAGTTATTGTGCACTGTTCCCAGCGCATAGCTTCGAGCGGACTTTTGTCCGTATTTAATGAGCGAACCAGGCCAACCGCTTGCGGTCATCGAACAATTTTTACTGCAATTGGCCCGAGAAAGCCGAAAATATATTCAAGAAGATGATTTTAACGGTTAGAAATAATCCGGTCGCCAATGGTATCGCGATGGTCGTTGTTCTTTTAATGGCCGTCGGCACGATCTTTGTCTACTCGGCCAGCGCCAACATCGGCCAGGAAATCGACTTGATGAGGTTCTACGAATACACCAGCCTGCGTCAGTTCCTGTTTTTCCCACTGGCCTGTATTGTTATGTACTTCTTCTCTTGCTTTAACTATCGCAGGCTGAGCCTCGAAAAAGGCTGGTTAAGAAATCCAACCAGCTATTTGTTAGTTCTTAGCATCGTTTTGCTTGCAATCGTATTGTCGCAGAAATGGTTTCCTGTACTGCCTTGGCTCATTAAAGCGAAAAATGAGCATTATCGCTGGCTGAATATACCACTTGGGTCTATATCTGTAAGTTTCCAGCCGTCAGAACTGGCAAAATGGGCGGTCATTTTCTTCGTCGCCGCAGCATGTGATAAATTTGGCGATGATATCAAGCTGTTCTGGAAAAGGTTCGTCCCGATCTGTGCTGTTGTCGGCTTAGTAGCCGGATTGATAATCGTCGAAGATTTCGGTACGGCGGCGTTTATCACACTTCTGGCTTTTTTGATGCTGATTATAGCCGGAGTGAAATTATGGCATATTTTACCCCCGCTTCCTTTTGCCGGGATCGCCTTTTACGCCGCGATAGCAACCTCGACGACCCGGAAAAATCGACTTTTAGCTTTCCTGCACCCCGACCAATGGACCGATTCGATCAACTATCAGCCACATCAGTCGCTGATTGCCTTAGGTTCCGGCGGGCTGTGGGGCAAAGGATTAGGCAAGGGAATCTGCAAATACGGTCACTTACCTTTCGATAATACGGATTTCATTTTCGCGATTATCGGCGAAGAGCTCGGCTTCGTCGGGAACGCAGCGATTATCTTAATGTTTATGATGTTTGTCGGGCTGGGAATCCTGGTTGTCATTCGCTGCCGGGACCGTTTCGGCCAGCTTTTGGCCGGCGGGATTGTTCTGGCGATAGCCGTTCAGGCGGCGCTTAATATCGGGGTCGTCACGGTTGTACTGCCGACGAAAGGGATTCCACTGCCGTTTGTAAGTGCGGGCGGAACGAGCATGCTGCTGTCGGCCGCTGCGGTTGGTGTGCTGATTAATATTGCCAGGCAATCTGCCGGAGAAAGCAGCCTGCAATACGAGCCGCCGGAGTTATGAGCAGGTCATTTTGCGGTTTTGCCGTTCGATGAGGGCCTGATATTCACAGCCCTTATTCACATTATCCGAGGAACAATCCAATACCGGAGATTAGTGCGGCAATAATTCCAGTGATCGCAAGACCAACGTCAAGGCGATGGTCTCGATAAGATTTAATGGTCTTCATGACCGTCACCGCCAGGAAGATGGAAAAAAAGGCGGGCAGGAAGACGAACACAAATTTGCCGCCGAATCCCATATTGAAAGAAGCAGACAAAAGACTCACCAGTCCAAGTATAAACGACCAGACGGCCTGTTTGCGAGTTCTGTCCGGTGTGCCGGTTTCGAGCAGCGCTTTAAAGTTGGTCGTTTTCCTAACCCGGACGAGCCGGA
>DQCG01000043.1 GCA_003533825.1 Phycisphaerales bacterium | reverse complement strand
AGCCCCTGGGGGCAGGGTTATCCCGGCTGGCACCTGGAATGCTCGGTAATGAGCATGAAATACCTTGGCGCGACCATCGACATCCACGGCGGCGGCCTGGAGAACCAGTTCCCGCACCACGAGTGCGAAATCGCCCAGTCCGAGGCGGCCAACGGCGTGCCGTTCGTTCGCTACTGGCTGCACAACAATATGGTCACCGTGGACGGGCAGAAAATGGGTAAGAGCCTGAATAATTTCATCACGCTAAAGCAGGCCTTCAGCGGCGCCCACGAGAGATTAACCCGAAGCTACGATCCGTTGGCGGTAAGGCAATTGATTTTGAACAGCCATTACAGGAGCCCGCTGGACTTCTCGGATGCGGCGCTGTTTGCTGCCCGGAGCGGCTATGGAAGAATTACCGAGACAGTCAAAGCTGTACGAAAGGCGATAAGCGGTGCCGCCGATGGCGAGCTCGACAACGAAGTAGCAGAGCAGCTTGAGCAGTTGAGGGCCAGATTCGAAGCGGCGATGAACGATGACCTGAATACCTCGGTTGCCCTGTCGGTCATGTTCGATCTGGTTCGCCTGGCAAACAATCTGCTCCAGGACGGCAACGCAACCGCTCAAACTCTTGGTGCGGTTAATGATTTATTCAGCAGGTTGGGCGGAGACGTTCTTGGTATCGTAAAAGACGAGTACCTGGAAGCGGCGGGGGGTGACGACGAACTGATGGACAAGCTGGTTAACGTTCTGATAGACCAGCGAAACCAGGCGCGAAAGGAGAAGGATTTTGCCAAAGCGGACGAACTTCGCAATAAGCTGGATGAGATGGGAATAGTGCTGGAAGATACGCCGGAAAAGACTACCTGGAGAATGAAATGAGGTTTCTCGGCATAGATCCGGGTCTGCTCGTCTGCGGGTATGCCTGCCTGGAGATTGGGCCGGATGGGGAGAAATTGATTGAGGCGGGAGTCGTTCGCACGCCTGCCGACCTGGCTTTGGAGCAGCGATTGAACAGGATAGCCGACGATACGGCGTCGCTGCTTAAGAGTCTCAGCCCGGGCGTCGTTGCAGTCGAAGAATTGTACTCGCATTATGCCCATCCGAAAACGGCGATATTGATGGGACACGCAAGAGGTGTTATACTGCAAAAGTGTGCCGAAGCGGCGATTGAGGTCAGAAGTTTCAGTGCCACGCGCATAAAAAAATCGATTACCGGAAACGGCAGGGCGTCGAAGGAGCAGGTGCAGCGAACCATTCAGACCATTCTGTGCCTGCTGGAGCCGCCCGAGCCGAACGACGTGGCCGATGCCATCGCCGCCGCGATGTGCTGTGCGAATTCGTCAAAAAGCGTTGTTTATAATAAGTAACGGCTGAAAAGGTTCAAAAAATAATCAATATAAAATAGTCAATAGTCAATTGATACATGATAGCGCTGATTGAAGGTAAACTTATTAAGCTCGATACCGACTGCTGCCTGGTTCAGGTCGGGGCGGTTGGATATGAGGTCATGCTGCCGGGCTATTGTGTCAGCGCCCTGTCCGGCCGGGTCGGCTCGGACGTGACTCTTTGCACGATGGAGTATTACGAGGGCACGCCGGGCGGCGGAAACATGATACCGAGAATGGTCGGTTTTTTGAGTACGGGCGAGAGGGACTTTTTCACGAAATATATCAGCGTTAAAGGGATGGGCATCAAGAAGGGATTGCGGTCTCTGAGCATGCCAATAGGCACCATCGCCGCGGCGATCGAGAACGCTGACGACAAGACCCTCATGTCACTGCCGGCGATAGGCAAGCGAATGGCTCAGCAGATTGTCGCCGAGCTGAAAGGCAAGCTTCAGTCATTTGCCGCCGGAGCCGAACCGGCCCGTCAGGCGGCCGGATTCAAACCCTTCCAGATCGAGGCCTTGGAGATTCTCATCGCCTGGGGCGAGAAACGCAACGAAGCGATGGAGATGGTCGAACTGGCCTGCCGAAAGCATCCCGATATAAAATCGGCCGAGGCGCTCGTGCCCCTGGTATACAGATTAAAACAGGGTGTCGAAGTCTAATAAACTTAAAACTCAAAATTAAAAACTCAAAACTGAAATCATGGCTATAGGCAGAATCATAGGCGGGCAATCTTTGAACGAGGCCGAGGAGAATTTCAATATCTCGCTCCGGCCGAAGTCTCTTGATGAATGTGTGGGCCAGCAGAACGTCAGGGAAAAGGTCGCAATAGCCATCGCAGCGGCAAGGCAGAGATCCGAGCCGCTGGAGCATATTCTATTCTACGGCCCGCCCGGACTCGGCAAAACGACGCTGGCGAACGTCGTGGCCAACGAGATGGGGGCGCGGATACGGTGCTCATCCGGCCCGGCCCTAGCAAAGGCCGGCGACGTAATGGGCCTTCTGAGCAATATAAATACCGGTGATGTCCTCTTTATCGACGAAATTCACCGGCTGAGCACTCTTGTCGAAGAATTTATTTATCCCGCGATGGAGGATTTCAAGGTCGATTTCACAGTCGACAGCGGCCTGCACGCAAAAACGATAAACTTCCCGCTAAAACAATTCACCCTGATTGGCGCTACCACGCGGGCGGGACTGCTCAGCGCCCCGCTTCGCAGCCGGTTCGGAATGCTATACCACCTGGACTTCTACAACAGCGAAGAGCTGACCGAAATTCTGGTCAGGTCCGCCGAATTGCTGCAACTGCAATGCGAGGACGGGACGCTGGAATTGATCGCGAACCGCTCCCGCGGCACGCCGAGAGTAGCCAACCGCCTCCTAAAGCGAGTCCGTGACTATGCACAGGTTAAAGGCTCCGGCATCCTCAGCTCGGAAATTGTCGAAAGCTCGCTGAAAATGGAGCAGATTGATTCATTGGGCCTGGACGAGCTGGACAGGGCTTTTTTACGAGCGCTGGTAAATGTCTATAACGGCGGCCCGGCGGGCATCGACGCAATCGCCGCAACCCTCGGCGAAGAACGGGACACACTCGAAGACGTCGTGGAGCCCTACCTGCTGCAAATCGGCTTCCTCCGCCGAACCAAACGCGGCAGAGAAATCACACCCCAAGCCTGTGAACACCTCGGCATAAAGCCGCACAAGAAGAAAAGCGCACCTGCTGAACCGGAACTTTTTGATAAGAGTGAAGGGTAGATTTACATCTCGCCGAATGCCCCAGGTGTATAGGAAGTTTCTCTGATAGCGGGTATTTCGAATGTGGAGTAGGAGCCGAAGCCGCTTTTTTTCCAGTTCCACTGCTGCCAGTGGAGGGCCGGGTCGTCTAAAGAAACGTTGAAATCGAATCGAACCGTTTTCGGTTGACCATAGGCGTCCACGCTGATGACTTCCGCCGACATGTCGGTCAGTTCCGTCTTCTCGCCCGGAGCGAACGGCATTTCGGCCGGGCGGAACAGGCTGGTGAGCTCGTGATAGAAATTGACGAAGTTCGGCTTGATGTCTTTATGGGGAGGATATGTTTTCAGAAGGCTGCCGGCCTGAGTTTCAATTAGCAGCGTTTTTTCGCCCGTGCGGGTTATCTTCAAAGGATTATAACCCGGAACCAGAAGGCGGGTTTTCGCCGGAATCGATTGATCCCAGTAATCTCTTAGAGGGGGCAAACCGAGAAACAAAAACGGATTGGGGGCATTGACAACCACGAGAATTTTACCTGTCAGGTCGTCGGCGGGGTTCACATTAATCGTTGAATAAAAAGTATTAAAGACAAAAGACACCATTTTCGGTGCTCTTGCCCGGGATACGATGGCGAAGCCTGCGTGAACAAAAATCAGTGCCGCACAAAGTATCATCGCCGGAACTCGCCAGTAGCGCGATCCCGGTACCCAGTTTTCTTCGGCAAACAATCCGCCGATGAACTGTGTCATAACTCCGAAAGCTCCGATTGCTACAAAGAGCAGGTTGCGGTTCATCGGGCTGGTCGCACAGATCGGCAGGATGCAGAGCAGCATTCCAATAAACCAGAAGAGCGCGACACGGTTTTTACGCAGCAGCGGAATAAAGACAAGCACAATTAAGGTCAGATACAGTACAGAGGCGAGCAAATACCATGCACCGGCGTATTCTGAAAACATGTTAAGCATCTCGGCGGGAGTTCCACCCCACTGGCCGGAAAGGAGTACCGGTGCGCGCTCCAGCACGGCCTGCGCGTAACGCATAGGCTCGCGTCCCGGGTCGATGACAAAACCGCTTGCCGCCGCTCCGTATCCGAGCGCATTGTACATAATCCGCCAGGCTGCAATCACGACGAAAGCCGGAGCCAGGCTGACGATCCTTCGAATCCGGCTTTCACGATCGATGATAAGGGCGTAAGCGAAAAGGTAAGCGGAGGTAGCTATTCCTGCTTCGGTGGACAGCAAAGACAGCAGCAGTGTGAACGGTGCGGCAACACCCGCCGCCAGGGAGTGATGCCGCCGCCATTTGTCGTGCAGCAGCAGGGTGATAATTGAGAACAGCAGAGCCAGCAGCAGGTTTCTGTTTGCTATCCACATCGCGGGGAAGTAGTTGCTGTCATCGATGCTGTAAAGAAGTGCCGCCAAAGTCGCCATCCAGATTGGGGCTATGAATTGCCGGTACAAAATGGACAGCAGAAACACCACCGCCGTGAACCAGATAATATTGTGCAAATGCATCAGGGGCGGTGAATCCGGGAACATGCGATAGTCCAGCCAGTGAGTGAAGCTGTCCAGCGGTCGGAAGTTCGCCAACCGAAAATCTCGCGCCGTCCACCATGGGCAAAGACCCGACTCTATCAGTTTGGCGGTATCCTCACGGCTGCGGGTGAAAGAGTGCATATCGCGTAGCGCCACCGGCAGACTGCCCGCATTCGGGTCGATCAAGCCGGTGCCGGAAAGCTCCTTCGGCAATTGGGATGGTTCGACGAGCCTTATATGGTGAAGCAGGTCGTCCTGTATCAGCCCGGCATTTAAAGCGGGAAGCATAATCACCGCGGCTATCCCGGCTATGACCAGCGGAGCGTATCTGTTTTCCAGATGCCTTCGCATTGTGGCGACAAACTTCGCCGTGCTGTTCCCGAACCGCGGTTCTGTGTTGTATTCTTTTTCAACCATGCAAGTACGTTAAGTTGTTTGGCGCCGATACGTGCCGGCGGAAAATCAGTTTCCGAGAATATGCTTGGCCATCTTTGGTGTTCTGCCGAGCAACAACGTCAGGTGGTTGATTAGTACCTTTTCAATCTCCTTAAGTGTTTTTTCCTCGGAATCGGTTATCTGCTTCAGGCTGACCAGACAGGCTGAAGCTTTTTTCGTGAGCCTGATTTTGTCGGGGAAACCCGGCTCGCAATCTCTGCAAATCAGCCCGTTGGC
>DQCG01000415.1 GCA_003533825.1 Phycisphaerales bacterium | reverse complement strand
CGCCGCCGGTCCGAGCGATACAGCCCTCGATCCTTCTGCAAATAAGCGTTAAAGCCTTTTCGCATGGGATGAATACTGGTTTGCTTACTGGCAAGGAACCTCACACATAACAGAAGAAAAATTTTCCACTTGAACTACGTGCCAAGACACAAAACCTCCTTTAAAATTATGGAAAAATCCAATGCGAAATCTGCCAGACTTAAAAAACGACAGCTTTTTGCCTTGAAGAGCTAATAAAATATCGTAGATTAGCAACAAGCAAGTGATAAAAGATGGGAGTAAAAATGTGAGTTTGCAAAGGCCGAAGACTGTTTGGATGTTGAAAGATGATTAAGAGTGGAAAGGAGCAAAACCATGCGCTTGTTCTTTCTACTGGTGGTTGCTCTGAATATGTGTGGGTGCGTTGCCACCAGGGAAATTTCCATCGTGCAGCCTGAGGTGAAAAGGCCGGCATCAGGTGATAAACCAACGGCCGGCGCGGTTTCCATCGATATTACTCCCCCACCCGGTTTGGCGATGGGGGGGTATTCGATACTTGCCAATAAGGGCAAGGGCTTTCGTACACGTCTCAAGGCCAGGGTAGTGTACCTGAATGATGCTAAGGGACATTCCGTGGCTCTGGTGCAGACTGACTTGCCCGCAGGGTCACTGTTGCTACACCATAAAGTGGCCCAGGCAGTATCAGAAAAAACCGGTTTAAGACCGGGTGATATTGCCATCACGGCAACACATACCCATTCGGCGCCCGCTAACTTCTTCGAGAATGACTTCTATAACAAGCACATGACCAGCGCCCAGTGGCTGGATGTAGAGTTTCTTGAGTTCGTTACACAACGTATCGCCCGGGGGATTCTGGAGGCCTATGACAACCGGCGTCCGGCGAAAATCGCTACAGGTCGAAAAGACATTTACGGCTATAACCGGAACCGGTCGCTGGATTCTTACGTTCTGAATAAAAACATCGGAGACCTCCGGCTGGACAACTCGGAGGCCGTCTACAAGGCGGTTAATCCGGCGTTGTATATGGTGCGGATTGATGTGCGGGATGATGACGGCCGTTATAAGCCGCTGGCTGCCTTCTCCAGTTTTTCGGTGCACGCCACGGCTCTTACGCCGCCAGTGGAAGTGTATAACGCCGATTTGTTTGCCTACGCCCAGAAGGACCTGGAATGGACAATAATGCGCAGGTACGACACCCCGTGGCCGGTCGTCAGCGCAATGACGAATGGTACGCAGGGAGATATGGCGCCGGCGCTGCCGAACCTTGGGAACAACATTTTCAGTTTTTCCCCGGTGAACTGGAACCAGGCAAGAAAATTAGGACAGGGCATTGGACGCGAGGCCATTGGCCTGCTCGAGGCGTTGGATGATAAGCTGACGGCCGATATTTCTCTGGATTCTGCGGTACGCGAACTAAATATTCGTGAACACAACGTAGTGGAGAACATTACGCTGTGTAAAGACGCAGTAGTGGGCAATCCCCTGGTGGGGGGCGCCAACGAGCCCGCGCCCGGCGTGCCCTGGGTTGCGGCTATTCCCTTCCTGAAGGGAGGCAATGTGATGTCGCGCCGCTGGTTTTTCAAAGACGGCTGCCAGGGTAACAAGCGGCATCTGTTCTTCTCGTTCCTTCAGCCCCTGATTGAACCGAAGGACAGCTTCCCCAATACGGCGATGTTCCAGCTTATTCGTGTGAATGATATGGTCATTCTGCCGGTGCCTTTCGAAGTTACGGTAGAGTCGGGGCGCCGGATGACCGAGCGCGTGAAACGGGAATTTGTGCAGGCCGGCGATGACAGCATCCGGCACGTTTGGGTGGCCGGTAATTCCAACGGCTATTTCGGCTATACCACTACGCCGGAAGAATACTCCCGACAGAACTACGAGGGAGGACACACACTTTACGGACGATATTCCACACCTTACCTTACGGCTCAGCTCGGTTTATTGGCGCGGGATTTCAACACCAAGGGCAATGTGCATGAGCTTATGCCGAACTGGCAGTATGCGGTGAAAGTGAACACGTTCTATCCTGAAGCCCGTCTCTGTACGGGCCGGCGAAAAGCAGTCATGAAGCCCAAAGCGGTGAAGGCGAAAAAAGACTACGAAGAAGATTACATTGCTTTTCGCTGGCAGGATGTCGGGGCCGGTGAGATTGATTTCCATCAACCGCTGTGCGGGGTGGAAGTTAAAATCGATGATAAGTGGGTGCCGATGGTGAAGAACGCCGAACCAGTCAGTGACGATGGGTATGATATAGAAGTGCGCTACCTGAAAAAGCTGGACGAGGGGATGGGCAAATACGAAGTGCGCTGGTACAATCCTGTGCGGGGCGGCGAGTATCGCTTTCGGATTGAACCGCGCTGCAAGCGCCCGGCGCTGGTGAGTAGAGCGTTCAGCTACAAAGGATTTGCTGATTCTCAGAAAAACAAAGAAGCGATGGTGCTTACTGTAAAAGAGTAACTATGGGGTTATTGAAAAACGTGAGATTGCTTCGTTGCTATGCGCCTCGCAATGACGAAAATTGCAGAAAGGAGTTCAAAATGAATAAGTTATCATTTCTGCTTCTTCCGATCTCTTCTATGATTCTGATAGCAGGTTGTGCCGGCAGGCAAGTGCACCTGCCAATAAAAATCGGGCTGCTCGCCGATTCTCAAATCACATCCCCAAACAGTACCCCCGGGTGCGTATACAGAAACAAGGATACGGATAAGGATTTGGAGGTGGCTATCCGTCCTCCGGCGTTAGAACACCTGACGGCGGAGGTCTTAAAGATATCTCTTGATAAATTGTCGGAAGAGGACGATCAGGGCGGGAAAGTTGATGTCATTCTGTATTTGGGAGATGGTGCAAACAGCGGCGGCCAGAACGAAATAGAACAATTGTTCGAGGTCCTTACCGAGCACAGAGAAAAAACCGGGATTCCAATGTTTATGGTTATAGGGAATCATGACTATTTAGGGGCGGGCAATACACCGAACGAGGCGGAAAGGTTGCTGCTCTTGAACCGCCTGACGGTGGACGAACCGCCGCCTGTTAGATATAACCGCCCCCTTTCAAAATATCAGGTGCTTCAGAAGATAAGCGAGTTTAACGGAGACCAGAATTATTTGTCGCCGGCAACGATGTTCGAATATACCGACAATCGTGATTCGCTGGATGAGAGTCTGGACCACAAAACAGGTTTGTACTTAGCCGGGCATCTTGTGTATTCGGTAAACGGTGAAAATGACGTGGAAATATTTCTCGCGGACACCTCAGATTATCAGAATATACCGCATAAGCCGGAAGCCATGGAATTAGCAGTCTATGGCTGGGTAGGATCTATATCATCCAAAGATAAATCAGACGAAAAAAGACTCGCCCAAATCGACTGTTATTTTGAAAATAATTGGGCGCTTTCGTCTCCGGATTTCAGGTTTATCGCCTCGCATTACCATCCCGATAATCTTGACAGGAAGCGTTTTGTCAACGATATACCGGAAGATATCATTTTTGAGCTCGAGAACTTTGTGCACGGCGTGTACGAGACGGTCAAAAGCCTGTTTGGCCAACGTTTTTCAAACCAATATCTCAATCGCTGGTTGTCGAAAAGTGGAAATAATTACTGGCTTTCCGGGCATACACATAGACAGGTAATGACAAAACCCCATCAGGGCAAGGTGCACGTGGGCGGGATTCTGGAACTCCTGACTGATGCATCATTTCGCAGTGTGAATATCGGCTCAACCACCGACTACAGGGCGCACGTTGTAATTGTCGAAGAATATGTTAAAGGCAAAAACATAAGGATAGATAAGCATGTTGGATTTCGCGAAATTCCTGTTTTTGATTTTAATGAGCGTATTCTGAAGGACATTTCCGCCGGAATCAGTGAGTTCGGAGAGAACAAGAGATGTAGCGAAGATTTCCAGAATTCCGATCCGAATTTCCACGAATTAAAAGACATGAACAATGAGCAGTTCGGTATTTCTATAATCGGACTTAATAAGCAATATCAAAAGAACTACTGGCTTAAAAAGCACACCGAAGCATCCGTGACATATTTGAGCGAGTTTATCGATTGGTTCGGGGGTAAGCATCCGGAATATGACCGGGCGGATGTCGTGACATGCCTGGCCTTTATAGCAGGAGCTAATGAAAAAGGGGAAAAACCGAGGGAAATTTAAAGGATTACGGCACATTTTTAGATGAGTTGCTCTTCCTAATGACAGGTTTCGATAGCGGATAGCGGAATTAAATAAACAGTAAACCATATAAACATGGCTGTGTTTTAAGGGACGCATAGAAATGAAAAAGATTATTTTCTTATTGTTTTTGAACCTGGTTTTAGGTGGATGCTCTCTTCTTGATAGGTCTCCGGAGTACAAACAAAGAACAATAGCTATTCAGAATCTGGTTGCAAAGATTCAATCGGCTTTAGTCTTGGTAAATGAGGAAGTAAAACAAAAGACAAATCTCACGCTCAATAATGCCCTGCTTACTATCAACACAGAGATCGGTGAGAACCAGGAGGGTGGTGCAGATTTGTGGGTGCTCTCAGGTCAAGCGTCAAGCAAAAACCTGTCTTCCGACAAAGTGATTATCAAACTTGTTCCCGATCCTACCGGGCCGGCTGAATTAACTTTAAAATCCAGCGAAGAGACACTAAGTGAACGCCTTGCAAAGTCTATAATAGCCGCGGTAGAGGGCGTTTCCAAAGTGGGGGCAGGTAAATACCCTATGAAGTTAAGTAATTTGACTATTGAAATGGGGATAATAACAAGGACTGTTGGCGCTGGAAGTGCCGGGTTAGCATTTGAGGTATTACCAATATCAATTGGTGCCGGAGGAGCACTTTCAAAAGCAAATTTTAATGTACTCAGATTAGAGTTTTCTCAAGATGAACAGATGTAGAAACGCAAATTCAGCTAATGCCAAGAAGCTCAGCCGATTTGCGAGAAGGCCAGCGTTGGCAAATCGAAACTGTATTCAGCATGCTTAAGCGAAACATGGGATCCGCCCTGAGGGATCGAAGCTATCACAGTCAGACTCGCGAAATCCGTCTGCGCATTCTTACCCACAACCTCGCCATTCTCTGGCGTAAATACGATGTTCTATAAAGAGCAGGTGCGTCCTTAGTTAATTCCCCGGTATTTCTTAAAAACACCAAAACTCCCGAAGTCTGAGAAGATTTCTATTGACAAGAATATAGGAAGTGTTGTATATATATTAGATAAGTGAAGTTAATGAGTCTTTCCGGGTTTTATGACGTGTAAGAAACCATAGTTCATGGGTAAGCACCCGGGATGTATCAGTTGAAAGGCAGAACTGAAGTGGGGGCGATGCTTCGCACGTGAAGCATTTGCATGTCAGCTTCCAGTTCAAATATAGGTCCGCAGGGAATGCAAGGAGAAGTTTTTTTGTGCAGACACGCCGTTTGGTGAAGATTCTTTGTTGCCTTTATGCTTTGGTGTGTAGCGAAGGCATGTTTATGTCCACCTTTTTTTGAGGAGAGTTATTATGTTTAGTACGTTTAGAAAAATGATTTGTTTGGTTTCTTTTGTTATAGTGTTGTCTCCGGCCGGTGATGTTAAGGCTCTTGACATGACCTGGACCGATACCACCGGCGACCACCTCTGGAGCACGGAAGGAAACTGGGACAGCGGCACAGTCCCCACCTCTGCCGACTACCCCAGAATCAGCTTGCTTCCCGGTCCGACTATCTCGAACGAAGGCGCCGTGGCTAATATGCTGGGCTTTGGGCTTGGTGCTTCCGTCACTACCCTGACAGTGGACGGTGGAACCCTTGCGATAACAACGTACTTTCAATTGGGCCGGGACAAGGATTGTGAAGCCACATGTGATATGATCAGCGGCACCATAACCGCCGGGAATATACTTGTGGGAGACAGAGGTTCGGGCACCCTCAATATGACCGGTGGAACTATTACAAACAATGGCCTATTCCGGATTGGACATCATCCTACA
>DQCG01000372.1:14741-15091 GCA_003533825.1 Phycisphaerales bacterium | reverse complement strand
TTAAGAAACGACAGGTAAAATAACTGAACTGACCTATTCTCGCTGTCATCCTCCGCAGGACGCCTTACGGTGCTGCGAAAGCAGGGATCCAGGAACGTAACGGATTTAGTGGATTCCCGCTTTCGCGGGAATGACAGGTTGTGTTATGTTATTATCATGGAATGATTCGCTGTGGCAGTCGATTCAAAAAAAGTGAGTTTCATTAAAATAACCGAATTGATATTAATTTGAGGTGAGCTTTGAAAATGATTTCTTCGAACCGAAAAGGACTTTCCCGCCGTGACTTTCTGGCTCGCGGCCTCTGTGTCACAACCGGTGCCGCTGCTGCGGCGGCTTTGACATCGTGCGAT
>DQCG01000372.1:4498-14613 GCA_003533825.1 Phycisphaerales bacterium | reverse complement strand
GTTTGTCTGGTGGGCATTGCCAGCGGCCAGCGATATGATTCGCCCGATGAGGCCGAGCTAAACTCGGCGATAGAAAATACCAAAGCCTACATCAAGCTCAGCCGGGATGTCGGAGGCAGCGGCGTGCGAGTGTTCCCGAACAGCTTCCATAATAACGTCCCGAGGGAAAAGACCATCGAGCAGATTGCCAAAGCGCTGAATGTGGTCGGTGCGTTCGCCGCCGATTACGCACAGCAGATACGCCTGGAAGCACACGGCAATGCGGGCGAGCTGCCGACCATCAGGGCTATTATGGATAAGGTTGTTCAGCCGAGTATCCGTGTGAAGCTCAACAGTGACAAAAGGGATACCAACGGCGAGGGATTCGAGTCAAACTTTAACCTTGTGAAGGATTTGCTGGGCGATACGCTCCATCTACATAATCTCAAGGACACGGAATTTCCGTACCAGCATCAAATGGACCTGCTGGTCAGAATGGGCTGGAGCGGCTGGCAGTTATTGGAAGCCAGTGACAAAGTTCCGGACCGCCTCCAGGCATTGATTGAGCAGCGCCGGATCTGGGATCGGATGCTGGCTGTCTCTCTAAAGGTATGAATGGCATTTACTGACTGATATTAGTTAAATGGAGGTGCCGGATTTGGCGAAACAAGCTATGGACATAACGCCCGACGAAGAGCTAAAAAGAGGATTTGGTCTGTCAACCGCGACCTACGTAGTGATAGCGAGTATGGTGGGAACCGGAATTCTGGTCTCGCCCGGTTACATGATGGCATCGCTCCAGAACTACCCCGTCATATTCGGGCTTTGGGCCCTCGGCGGCTTGCTCGCGTTATGCGGGGCTCTTTGTGTAGCGGAGTTAGCAGCCGCTTTACCCCGTGCAGGCGGAGAGTATGTTTACCTTCGCGAAGCATACGGCCCGATGCCCGCCTTTCTCTCTGGCTGGACGTCGTTTTTTGTTGGTTTTTCGGCGCCATTGGCCGTGGCGGGCTATATCGCGGCCTTATACCTGTTGACGCCGTTTGGATTGGCCGAGGATAAAACCGGCCCCGTCATCAAAGTCACGGCCGCGGCCATCATTCTTGTGATCACATTGCCCAATCTCGTTGGTCACCGTCAGTCCGCCTGGACACAGAATCTAACAACTCTTCTCAAGTTAGGTCTGTTTGTGGTCCTGGTAGTGTTGGCGTTTCTGTTCGGCGACGGGCGGCTGGCACACATCGCCCAGGGGCAGTCGATAGGTAAAGTTCAGCTTGGAACCGCAGCTACGCAGTTGTTCTACGTTATGTTTGCCTACAGTGGTTGGAACGCCGCCAGCTACATGGCCGGCGAGGTCAAGAACCCGGCCCGGATTCTCCCGAGGTCGCTGCTGATGGGCGCCGGATTGGTGGTTGTGTTGTACCTGGCTCTCAATCTTGTTTTCGCCTACTCGGTGCCTTTGGCCGATGTAGGATTTGACAATGCCGAGCAGATTCCCCAGCTCGCGGTCCGAAATCTGTTTGGGCCGAGGGCTTCCAGCATTTTCTCCGTCCTGCTCGGATTGACATTCCTGGCTACAGTGAGCGCTTTTGTTATTACCGGCCCGCGGGTCTACTACGCCATGGCTAAGGATGGCCTGTTTCCCTCGGCGGCGGCATACGTCAGTCCGAAAGGGCGGGTTCCCATCTACGCGATGCTCTCGCAGAGCGTATGCGCAATCATTATTCTGTTCGTGACGGACTTCCAGAATTTGTACAAGTATGCCGCAGTAGGATTGTCGCTTTTTGCGATCCTTTTTATCGGAGCAGTATATGTTCTTCGATGGCGCCGGCCGGACATTGAAAGACCGTTTCGCGTTCCCGGATATCCGGTTGTTCCGGCGATATTCATGGCCGTGACCCTCTTCATGGCCGTCTTTGCGTTCAAGCAGTGGCCGAAACCTTCGATATACAGCATCGGGAGCATCCTCGCGGGTATCCCGGTTTATTACATCTGGTCGATAGTCCGGCGGCGAGGAAGCTGAAATATCCAAAGTTCTAAAAAACCGAGCCTGGCACAGGAATTTTGAAGGCAGGAATCGGACATACCTGGAAATCGATAAATCCGATCTCTGAATCGACAGGCCGACTCTCACGAAAAAAAACAACTTCGGCCTGCCCGAATGAACGGCCTTTAACAGCCTGGAAACAAGGTTTTTGCCTTTTTTTCGAATATTTCTTTGAAAACTGCAATAAAATTGCTCTCTAATCTCGTCTTTAATATATGGAAGCTAAGCGCAGTCAGATAAAAAGCAGGGTTTTTGAGGGAGCGATAGAAGTGAAAAAGAAGTTTTCAACAGATATTAAAGCGGCGTTTATGTTGATTATCGCTGAAAATATCATTGCCCTGCGAAATGTTGTCAGAACTTTAATAGAGTCGATCTCGAAGTCGGTGGGTATAAGCAGAGGGCAGATATTAAAGCGCAATAGTAAGAAAGTCTGATTCTGCGAAGGGTAAAAAAGTTAAAAAGAACGGGCTTTTGATAGATTTTATAGTAAAAGCGCACGCTTAAAATTAACCTGAAAAATAGTTTGGGCGCAGTTTTGCACATAACCGCCCTCCTTAAATTGGCTGGATGTGTGTCCGTTTGATGCATATCCAGCCTTTATATATA
Source organism: Phycisphaerales bacterium (assembly GCA_003533825.1). GTDB lineage: Bacteria > Planctomycetota > Phycisphaerae > Sedimentisphaerales > Anaerobacaceae > JAFGPJ01. The sequence continues at coordinate 11,984 of DQCG01000372.1, read as the reverse complement.
GACGGAAGCCTGGATGGCCGGCTCGGGTGGGATTGTTGAGCGTTTGTTTATCGCCACTCGCTTGGGTAGTCGATGGAAGTGAATGGGATGTAGAACTTTTTGCAAAGTGCTTCCACGAGCACTTGTATCCTCTTTAGCTGACAATCGGTCGGGTGTGTGGTTTTTCCGTCGGCTATGATACAAATCCGGATTGTCTTATCGCTGCCGTTCCATGTTTTATCGGGGATAGCCGACCGTTGTTTTTGCCATTTTTCTGTCTGCTGTATTTGGCCGTCGCTCCCGCCGAAGCCATTATATAAACAGAAGTGGCAGTTGATATCCTCGGGATTTGCCAGGCCTTTGAGCGAAGCTAACTGCTCTATGTTGCCGCTTTTAGTGCTGCTGTAATAGATCTCAATGCGATTCCAGTTGTCTTTGGATTGGACGGATCGGGAAGAAATAGCTTTTTTAACAGGGTCGAGGCGGTAATATGTCCAAAGAGAGAACGGGCCGGCGGATGGAGGATTATGACCCAGCGCCATTAAGACAATAGCCCCGATTGTCATTGAAGCCAGCAGTGTTGCTAAAACTTTTGCTACTCTTGCCTGATTCGGCATAGCCTCGTCCTTGAGATTTTCGAATTCGCTCTTTTTCGGCAAAATATCATCCCTGAACGCGAAAAATCCACAGGTGATTAAGCCCCCATCCCATGTTTATCGAGCGTAGAATAATGCCGTGATAACTATTTTGCGACTTATTGCAAGATAAGTTTGGGATAGAGCCCTGTCTAACAATAGTAAATCCTTTATACAATACTCATCGGCACCTGCCAACGGATTACTCCAAATTTTGCTGAAAATATTGCAGAGCCTATAATAAAACGATTTTGTAATTGGACCTTGGAACTATATGATCCGTATATCGGGCTTTTTTTCTGGGAGCTAATGTTTTTAATTCAAAGGCACTTGTGTTTGCATTGCCGGCATACGGCGGATTGATAATAATCCACTTGAACCCGGCTGTATGTGGAAAGTGTTTTTAGGCTTTGTTAAAATCCTTACTTAACAGTTGGCTTGTTACAAATGTGTTGATTTAAGTCAGTGCGGTCTGTAATATTTGCAATGTCGAATTCAAGGTGAAAATCCGTAGTGAGATTACAGGCTGAATAATAGAGTTTTTTCACCGCGCTAATATTGGGTTTTATAAAAACAGGAAAAAGATAATATGACTTCAGAATCTAATTGTAACCAGGGACGGTTTCATCCGCTGTCTGCCGAACAAATCGACCAGTTGACTCGCCAGGGATGCATCTGCGAGGACTGGTCGAAGATCCAGGTTGCCGAGGGCTTCAATGCGGGGGCGATAAAATCGACACACTTTTGCGGGCACGTGAAATTGGGAGTTTTTGAAAAGCGGGTTTCTTTTTTTGGTGGTGTTTCCAAGCCGACCGGAATTAGCGATGCTACGATTCATAACTGCACAATCGGCAATAACGTCTATATAAGCCGGGTAAGAAACTACATCGCCAACTACGTTATTGAAGATGATGCGGTGATAGACAATATCGAATTGCTTGCCATAGAGGGCGAAAGCAGTTTTGGTAACGGCGTGGAAGTTTCCGCCGTCAATGAGGCCGGCGGCAGGGAAATACCTATTTACGACAATATGTCTGCCCATAAAGCTTATGTATTGGCGTTTTATCGTCACAGGTCAACGGTAATTGAAAAGCTGCGAAAAATGATTGCCGACTATACCGCCTCAGTGACCAGCTCTATGGGCCTTGTAGGCAAAGGGGCCAGGCTTATTAATTGCCGAATCATCAAAAACACCAAAATTGGCCCTGCAAGTGTAATAGAGGGGGCGAACAAACTGGAAAATGGCTCGATCAATAGCTGTCCGGAGGATTCTGTTACTATTGGCGCCGGCGTTTTTGCAGAGGATTTCATCGCGTGCAGCGGCTCGAAGATTACCGACGGCACAATCATATACAAATGTTTCGTGGGCCAGGGCACCGTATTATCCAGGCAATATTCAGCGGAGAACTCCGTATTTTTCGCGAACTGCGGCGGTTTTCATGGTGAAGCATGTGCCATATTCGCCGGGCCTTACACCGTTACGCACCATAAATCCACATTGCTGATTTCAGGTTTATTTTCATTTTTGAATGCCGGCAGCGGAACCAACCAGAGTAATCACATGTACAAACTTGGGCCCGTTCATCAGGGAGTTATCGAACGCGGCTCCAAGACAGCCAGCGATTCGTATATTCTCTGGCCGGCAAAGGTCGGGGCGTTTACCGTCGTGATGGGCCGGCACTATAGAAACTCGGACACCTCAAATCTGCCGTTTTCATACCTGATTGAGCACGAGGACGAGAGCATTCTCGCACCCGGAGTGAATTTGCGCAGTGTTGGGACCGTACGTGATGCCCGCAAATGGCCTAAGCGGGACAGAAGAAAAGATCCCCGAAAACTCGACCACATAAACTTCAAGCTTCTAAGCCCCTATACCGTCCAGAAGATGATCAATGGCCGTGACTTACTCCGAAGACTCAAAGCGACATCCGGCGAAACATCGGAATACTTCACCTACCACAGCGTCAAGATTAAGAATTCATCGTTGGATCGCGGCGTCAAATTCTACCAGATCGGTATCGACAAGTTCCTTGGTAATTGTCTAATCAAGCGGTTGGAAGCGAAGCAATTCAACAGTCTCGACGAGCTTAGAGCCGCGCTGAAGCCGCAAACCGGCCTCGGGCCGGGCAAATGGGTCGATCTGGCGGGTTTGTTGGCTCCGGAAGAGGCCGTGCAGAAAATGCTCGGCGAGATTGAAAACGGGAACATCGATTCCCTTGAGCAGGTTAGCGATAGCTTTCGCTCGATGCATGAGAATTATCCTGAATACGAGTGGGTCTGGGCCGAACGTGTCCTGCAGGAAAGTCTGGGTAAGACCATAGATGAGATAACATGCGGCGATATCATCCAGCTAACAACGAAATGGAAACGAGCTGTTGTAGAGCTTGACAATATGCTTTATGCCGATGCCAGGAAGGAATTTACCGCCACAGTTCAAACCGGGTACGGACTGGATGGCGAGCGGGATGCAAAGCAGGGTGATTTCGAGCAGGTCAGGGGCACATTCGAGGGCAACAGCTTTGTCCTGGAAATCGAAAAACATATCGACCGGAAAACGGCGCTCGGGGATGAGCTTATCGGCCGAATGGAAGAGTTGCGTCAGCATCAGTCGAATTAAAGTTTTTGCAAAATGCGGATGAGTCGTATAGTATTTAAGGAAATTTATGTGTCGATTACCTTCGTTAATTGACATAAGTAATTGTCTGTAAAGGGTATGCTGTTTGAAGGGTAAAATTCGAACAAAAGTTTTTCCTCTTCACAGTATGCCTGGTTTTAATCGTGCGGCTATGCCGTTGTAAGAAAAAACAAATTCAGGAGAAGATATCTTATGAGAGTGATCATCGAACCGGATTACGAGCTGGCATCCCAATGGACTGCTAATTACATTGCCAAAAGGATTAATGAATTCGGCCCGGGCAAGGATAAGCCTTTTGTTTTGGGTCTTCCGACGGGCTCTTCGCCGCTGGGAGCGTATAAAGAGCTGATAAAACTCAACAAAAAAGGGACAGTTTCATTCGAAAATGTCATCACCTTCAATATGGATGAATATGTGAACCTTCCGAAGGATCATCCCGAAAGTTACTATTCCTTTATGTGGAACAACCTGTTCAGCCATGTGGATATTAAAGAGGAAAATGTAAATATTCTCAATGGAAATGCCCCGGACCTCGAGGCCGAGTGTGCGGCTTATGAAAAGAAAATGAAGCAGTTAGGCGGCATCCGTCTCTTTTTGGGAGGAATTGGTCCCGACGGTCATGTGGCGTTTAATGAGCCCGGATCGTCGCTGACTTCCCGGACACGGGTCAAAACGCTCACATACGATACGATCGTGGCCAATTCGCGATTCTTCGGCAACGACATCAACAAAGTCCCCAAAACGGCTCTTACCGTCGGCGTCGGCACTGTTATGGATGCCGGTGAAGTATTGATTATTGTCAACGGTCATAACAAGGCCAGAGCCCTGCGGCACGCTATCGAAGGAAGCGTAAATCATATGTGGACAATCAGTGCCCTGCAGATGCATCCGAAGGGTATCATTGTCTGCGATGACGAGGCTACGATAGAGTTGAAGGTCGGTACGGCAAAATACTTCAAAGACATAGAAGCGGCCAACCTCGACCCCGCTACTCTTCTGGATCTCGGCTAATAAGACGAACGGCCGATTACTGATTATTCGTATTTGCTCCTGAAGTCGGTTTTGTGCCGGCCGGATAGACTATGTTCGCCTGGGCTTTGAGTGATTCGATATACTCTTCGGCAATCTCGGATTTCTTCTTTTCTGTGAGTTGTTGTACAATATTGTCTTTGGTCTGATCGAACGATGCGGTACTGGCGTCCTTGTGGTCGGTAACTTTGATTATGTGGTATCCGTATTCGGTTTCCACAATCTCGCTGATCTGCCCGATTTCCAACTCGAAAGCCGCCTTCTCAAAAGCAGGAGTAGTCTCGCCTCTTGGGAAGAAACCCAGATCGCCGCCTTTTGGGGCCGAAGGACAGGCTGAATTAGCTTTGGCCAATTCGGCAAAATCGGCTCCGTCTTTGATTTGTTTGAGCAGGCCCTCAGTCCTGGCTCTGGTCTTTGCTTTGGCCTCGTTTGGATCGGCGTTAGGATCGGCTAACACGGGCTTGATGAGAATATGGCTTACCCTGACCTGTTCGGGCATCTCGAACTGCCTGGTATTCTCATCATAATATTTTTTGGCATCTTCTTCGGTCACATTAATTTTGCCGGCCCATTTAGCCTCCATAAAATGATTGCGGGCCAATCCGCTTCGAATCTCATCCTTGATTTCATCGAAACTCTGACCGTATTCGGCCATTTTTTTCTTGAATTCTTCTAATGATAAGGGCTCTTTCTGGGAGGAAGCAATTTCATTGATCATGCTCATCACTTCTTCGTCCGTGATTGCTATGTTGGCCTCTTTTACCTCTTTATCCAGCAAATACCTGCGGATAGTTTGTTCGAGAAATTGTTCTCTGAGCTGTCTGGCATACTGCTCAGTGACCTTAGGCGACAGTTGTGAGGATTTTTTAGCGAGCATCTCGAGCTGAGGCTTGACGAGTTTTTCTATCTCGCTTTCGAGAATGTCGACGCCGTCGATAGTAACGGCGACATTTTCAGCAACGGAACCGGCAGGCGTTGTCGCTGATTTATCAGCATCCGTTTCTTTGGGGCTTTTGGGCTTACAGCTCAGGCTATATACGGCGAGAAATATCGCAAGGCATGCCGGAATTTTCAGATTAAGAGAGCAACTTCTCATAATATGTCCTTTCTCAGGTTCAAAAAATAAAAAAAGACCCTTCACCGAGGGCAGCGAAGCAAATTATTCCAAAAAACAGCCAAATTGTCAAGTCTTTCTATTTTCCATCGTCAATGCCGATATGCCACTTAATTACCTGTTGAGGTTATTTTCAAATATGTTGCAAAAACACAACCTTTGTAATAGGGTCGGCAAAGTGATAAAATGCCCGCGTCGTGGCGGTTCACGAATCGCCCAAGCTCTCGATTGCCATGTAGAAATTGAAAAACTGTTTTCTTTTAGGAGTTTTTTATGAAGAATAGCTCTGATCGCAAGTCGGTGCCGACCGGCAGAGAGCGGGTGCTCAAGGCTCTTGGCTACGAACAGGTAGACCGAATACCTGTCGACCTGGGCGGCACCCTCGGTACGGGAGCCCAGGTGAGTGTTATCGCCGGTCTTCGCCGGGTGCTTGGCCTGGATGAGCCGGGAACGCCCGTTAAGGTTGTTGAAATTTATCAAATGCTCGGCGAGGTTGCCGCCGACCTGCGGGATGCGCTCGGGATCGACGTTGTGAACCTGCCGGGGCCAAAAAATCATTTCGGCTTTGCGGATGCCGACTATAAGCCTTGGTACACCTTCGATGGCACCGATGTGCTGGTCCCGGGCAAGTTCAACACCGAGCCGGAACCTAACGGCGATATCCTGCAATATCCCCAGGGCGACAAATCGGCGCTGCCGTCGGGACGAATGCCCAAAGGCGGTTTTTATTTCGACGATATCATCCGCCAGGAGCCGATCGACGATGCCAAACTCGATCCCGCCGACAATCTTGAGGATTTTGCGCTGATCGGCGAGGAGGATTTGATGGTTTATGAGCGGGGTGCGCGTGAGCTTTATGACAATACCGACCTTGCCATTACGGCGGGCTTCCCGGGGACGGCATTCGGTGACGTCGCATTAGTGCCGGCGGCTTTTCTCAAACATCCGAAAGGGATTCGTGACATCGAAGAATGGTATATCAGCACCGTCTCGCGAAGGCAGTACATCAAGGAAGTTTTCGCCGGCCAGGCCGAAATCGCAATCAAGAATCTCGAAAGGATTCATCAGGCCGTCGGTGACAGGGTGCACGTCGTCTGGCTCGACGGGACGGATCTGGCCGCCCAGAATACTCTGTTCTGCAGCCCCGATGCGTACCGGGAGCTTTACCTGCCATTCAGCAGAAAGCTCAACGACTGGATTCACGCCCACACGAAATGGAAATCGATGAAACACTGTTGCGGCGGCTGTGAGCCGTTCATCGATGGTTTCATCGATGCGGGTTTCGACGTTCTCAATCCCATCCAGACCTCCGCCAGCGGGATGGACCCGCAGGGACTCGTGGATAAGTACGGCGGCAGAATCGTTTTCTGGGGAGGGGGTGTCGACACACAGCAAACACTGCCTTTCGGAACGCCCGACGAGGTCCGGCGGCAAGTGACTGAACGCCTGCGAATATTCAACCAAAAGAACGGATTTGTGTTCACCACTATCCATAACATCCAGTGCAATACACCAACGGAAAACGTGCTCGCAATGTTCGAGGCGCTGGGCAGAAACATAAAAAAATAAAAGGCGGTGTACTGACCGGGAAAGGAATTTGAAAATGCTTAAGCGGTTATGGTTGATTCTTCTTGGATTGTTATTGTCTGTATCAGGCGGCTGTAATCAGCCGAAACAGGCCGGCACACCGGAACCAAGAGTCGGAAGGCTCGTAATCGATTTGAACGGGACATGGGAAATTGCCGAAGGAGGTATGGATTCGATTCCGGGAAGTTTCGAGCGGAAGGTTCCGGTGCCGGGCCTTGTCGATATGGCCGAGCCTGCGTTCGAAGAGGTCGGCAGGAAAAGCCCGAGACGGCAGGCGTTCTGGTATCGCCGGACCTTTACAATCGATACGGTCGTTCCCGGTGTGGCACTATTGAAGATTCACAAGGCGAAGTACGGCACGAAAGTTCTGCTCAACGGCAGTCTCGTAGGCGAGCATCTGCCCTGTTTCACGCCGGCACTGCTCGACGTGAAGTCGCTTCTCAGGGGTGACAAGCAGCCGAACGAGCTGATTGTCCGCGTGGGCGCCGACCGCGAATCGCTGCCGGA
>DQCG01000372.1:0-4493 GCA_003533825.1 Phycisphaerales bacterium | reverse complement strand
TCGAATTGATTCTGACCGATCCGCCGTATATCGCACGGGTTCAGACGGTACCCGACATCAAGCAGAGAAAAGTGAAAGTGGTGGCGGAAATCGAGAACGTCGATGACCGCGATTTATTTGATTTGCATTTTCGGTTGCGGGAGGCCCGCACCGGCAGGAGCATCGAAAGCGGAGCCGTCGGCATTACCAATGTGGCCGGGCAATACAAGGTCCCGGTTACTTTTGAGATTCCGTTCGATGACTGCCATCTGTGGAGCCCGGAAGATCCGTTCCTGTACATGCTGGAGCTGTTTACCACAGGTGATAATACGCGGACGCGATTCGGGATGCGGTCGTTTCGTTTTGACAAGGAAACCGGCCGGGCCGTCCTGAACGGCAAACCCTATATCATGCGGGGCACTAACGTTTGCATCTATCGCTTTTTCGAGGATGCCGAACGCGGCGACAAACCCTGGCGGGCAGAATGGGTACGCCGACTGCATCAAAAGTTCAAGAGTATGCACTGGAACTCGATTCGCTACTGCATCGGTTTTCCGCCGGACATCTGGTACGATATTGCGGACGAGGAAGGCTTTCTGATTCAGGATGAGTTTCCCATCTGGCTGCTGAGCGAGGCGCCGGAAAAACCGGTCGCCGAGAAGATAATCCCCGAATACACCGAATGGATGCAGGAGCGGTGGAACCACCCGTGCGTTGTTATCTGGGACGCTCAGAACGAAAGTGTCACCGAGGAAACCGGCAAGGCGCTCGCTGCCGTGCGGCACCTGGATTTGTCGAACCGGCCGTGGGACAACGGCTGGGCGGCGCCGCAGTCGCAGGAAGACTGTATTGAAACGCATCCTTATTTTTTCTCGAAATTATGGAATGAGTACTGGGCGGACGACCGACAGTTTGCACTGTCGAATCTGGCGAACATTTCCAGAAGGCCGTCGGTCAGAAAGGAGCAGGAAAACGATCGCCTGCCTATTATTATCAACGAATATGGCTGGTTGTGGCTGAATCGAGATGGAACCACTACCTGCCTGACCGGCAGCGTTTACGAAAAACTGCTCGGTCCCAATTCAACCGCTGCCGAGAGGCGGCTGCTTTACGCACGTTATTTAGCCGCCCTTACCGAATTCTGGCGCTCCGGTCGCGAGTGTGCCGGGGTGCTGCACTTTTGCGGACTCGGTTATTCGCGTGCCGGCGACAAACCTCGCCCTGAAGGCGGTGCTACGAGCGATCATTTCATCGACCTGGAAAAGCTAACTTTCGAGCCGAACTTCGAGAGATACGTTCGCGATGCCTTTTCGCCCGTGGGATTGATGATTGATTTCTGGGCCGAAGAGCTTGCCGCCGGCTCAGAGCGGAAGTTCGAGATTGTGCTCATAAACGACCTGCCCCGGCCCTATAAAGGATTTGCCGGCCTTCGCATCGAGCGGGCCGGGCGAACTATTACCGAACAAACCAGGGCCTGCAGAATCGACAGGCTCGACCGAACGGTCCTGTCGTTCGAGCAGAAGATTCCGAAAGAAGCCGGAGAATATCAGTTAATTGCCGAAATAGATATGACAGACGGAAATAAAGTTCGCAGTCTGCGGGATTTCAAGATTGTTGGTGAATAATACACGGACGATTTGCATTTAAGGATGGTTTGAGGAGAAGCTCAAACTTGTAAGGAGAAACTTTATTATGAATTCATACTCTAATTCACGGCGTGACTTTCTCAGGGCTGCGGGATTTTACGCATCCGCGTTTGCCATTTCAGGTTGTGCTGTAAGAAAAAGATTTGCGGTCGATGAGGAACCCGAAGGGCCGCCGAATATCCTCTGGATTACTTGCGAAGACGTCAGTCCCCGCCTGGGCTGCTACGGCGACACTTTAGCTATTACGCCCAACCTCGACAAGCTGGCCGGCGAGGGTGTGCGCTATACCAAAGCGTTTGCGACCGCTCCTGTCTGCGCGCCGTCCCGCTCGTGCCTGATAACGGGCGTTTATGCGACGTCGCTCGGGACCCAGCATCTGCGCTCCGAAGTCGAACTGCCCGAAAAGATAAAGTGCTTCCCCGAATATCTCCGGGCGGCGGGATATTACTGCTCGAACAATTACAAGAAAGACTACAACTTCATTGACGTCAACGTCTGGGACGAATCGAGCCACGAGGCCCACTGGCGCAAACGCAAGTCCGGCCAGCCTTTCTTCAGCGTGTTTAACTTCGTCTCCACGCACCAGGGACAGATCAACGGTTCCGACGAGCAGTTCGAAACAAAATACGGCTCGAAGCTCGAACCGGAAGAACGTCATGACCCGGCGGAAATCTCACTGCCGCCTTACTATCCCGATACGGAATTCGTGCGGAAAATCTGGGCACGCTATTACGATTTGATAACCTTTATGGACAAGCAGGTCGGCGAGCTGCTCGGCCAGCTCGAAGCCGACGGCCTGGCCGACAATACAATCGTATTCTTTTTCGCGGACCACGGCCTGGGTATTCCCCGGTTCAAAAGAACGCTTTACGATTCGGGCCTTCACGTCCCGCTTATTGTTCGCTTTCCCGAACGTTATCAACATCTGTCGCCGTGCGGGCCGGGAGAGAAAATCGATGGGTTGGCCAGCTTCGTCGATTTTGCCCCGACTGTATTGAGCCTTGCGGGACTGCGGGTACCGGTTTATATGCAGGGCAGGGCGCTGCTCGGCGCCCAGGCGCAGCCGGCGCGGAAATATATTTTCGGAGCATCCAGCCGGGTAGACGAAGCCTACGAGTGCTCTCGCTGCGTACGCGATGAGCGTTACAAGTACATCCGAAATTATCTGCCGCAACTGCCTTACATCCAGCCGAGCGAGTATCCGGACAGGGCCGAGATTATGCAGGAGCTGCGGCGAGCCGTCGCCGAAGATGAGCTTACCCCGGCGCAGAAGATACTCTGGGCTCCGACCAAGCCGGTAGAGGAGCTCTACGATACCCTGGCCGACCCGCATGAAATGAACAATCTGGCGAATTGGTCCGAGTACCGCCGGATTCTTCAGAGGCTGCGCGGCGTGCTTCACACATGGATGCTTCAGACGCGTGACACAGGTTTGTTGCCGGAGGCGGAAATGCACATCCGCGCCGAAGGCTCGACACCTTACACGATAACTCGGAATGCCCGCAAGTTTCCGCAGCGGCGCATCCTTGCCGCCGCCGATTTAGTGGGCAAAGGGCCTGAGAATATTCCAAAACTCATCAAGTTATTGGGCGATTCGGACGGCGTCGTGCGTTATTGGGCCGTGATAGCGCTGGATGCGATGGGCCCGCAGGCCGCCCCGGCGACCGAGGCGCTCGAAGGTTTGCTGGAGGATTCCTGTCCGAACGTACGATTTGCGGCTGCGGGAGTTTTGTGCCGGGCCGGTTTGTGTGAGGCGGCGCTGCCGGTCCTCGCCGATGGGCTGAAAGAAGAACGTGAAGAGACCGTTCTGTATGCTGCCAGGGAGATTCAGCGCATCGGCGCTTCAGCGGTTCCAATCGTCGAGCAGATCCGCGAAGCGCAGGCCAGATGCAAAAAGCCCGATGGCAGCTATAAAAACAACAATCATGCGATGTTCATCGACTGGGCGCTGAAATACGCTCTGAAGAACTGCTCGCGTAGGGGCAACTCCGCATGGTTGCCCTCATTCATTATCGGCGATCGGGCGGCCACATGGGGCCGCCCCTACGATGGGATGAGGAGTGACAATGCCTAACGACGAAAAAGCGAGTGGTTTGTATGTGGCGCGTGTTTGTGTAGTGGCGGCCCTGGGCGGGCTCCTGTTTGGCTACGATACGGGCGTGATAGCCGGGGCAATCGGTTTTCTGGAAACCCATTTCAACCTTGATCCGAGCTTTCAAAAAGGCTGGGTGGCAGCCAGTGCGTTAATCGGCTGCACGATTGGGGTTTCTGTCGCCGGGCTGCTGAGCGACTGGCTGGGCAGAAAAAGAACGCTCATCGTAGCGGCGATTCTGTTCTTCATCTCGGCGGTCGGAACGGCGCTGCCGAAGAACGTCACCATGTTTGTGATTTTCAGAATCATCGGCGGCGTGGGAGTGGGGGCCGCGTCGATCACCTCGCCGATGTATATTGCGGAGATCTCACCGGCCCGCATCCGTGGCCGGATGGTTTCGGTCAATCAATTCGCGATCGTGACGGGATTTCTCGTTGTGTATCTTGTTAATTATTTTATTGCTCTTCAGGGCACGGAAGCCTGGAATATTGGTTACGGCTGGCGATGGATGTTCGGCTCCGAAGCGCTGCCGGCACTGCTGTTGCTCGTGCTGCTTTTCCTTGTGCCCGAAAGTCCCCGCTGGTTGACGAAGTATGGCAGGCACGAAAGGGCCCTGGCGGTGCTTACGCGGGTTGGCGGCCCGGCCCATGCTCAGCGGGAGTTTGAGTCCATCAAGGATGCTATTGCCCACGAAAGCGGTTCGCTCGGACAATTGCTCAAGCCGGGGATGCGAATCGTGCTCGTTATCGGGGTTGTGCTGGCCGTCCTGCAGCAGG
>DQCG01000086.1 GCA_003533825.1 Phycisphaerales bacterium | reverse complement strand
GAACTTTTTCTTCAGCGCCTTGTGCGATGAATCCATTTTGGTTTTCATTAGATCGGCCATCGCATACAGTTTAACCGGTCCCTTGCCGACAACAGACAACGCATCGCCGACGGCGCCGTTGCCTCGTCCGCCGCAGCCGATTAGCGCCAGGCGTATTGTATTGTCCGCACCGGCAAAAGCCGATGGCGTGAGACTGCCGAGCACGGCCGCTCCCGCGGCGAGCGAACCGCCCTGCTTTAGGAATTGGCGACGGCTGATATTAGACCTGTTTGCAGATTGAGTCATTTTTACCTCCTGAATTGATAATGGAACGGATAGGAATTCATTTTTTTACGATACGGATAAACCAAAACTTCTTACTCCATGAAAAGCAACTTTCATATTCTGTTTGATATCACAAATCGTGCCGCTGCACTTTCACGCCGTATGATACAGGATGCCCCATCGGATTTCAACGGTTCTTTTTAGCGGGCGGGATTATATCCGCGGCGCATGAATTCCAAATCGTCGGTGCCGTCGTTGACGGGCCATCGGATGCAGTCGGGATAGGGTATATACGTCATTTCCAGGGTGCTCTTCTGCTTCCACTTGTGCTTGACGGCGTGGCCGTCGGAGAAACCCAGCACGCTAAGCTGCCCATGCCGCACGACAATCGGGTCCCACCACCGGTCCCCCTGCTTTTCCAGGTTCCACGATCCCCAGTTGTAGCCGCCTACGTCGGTTTTCTCTTCGAGGAATACGTACTTGATGCCGGGATTCTTGATCTCCGTGAGCTTTTTGTATGAAGGGTATCCCCACTGCTGCATCAGCCAACTGGAGGCGCCGGTGCCGACGTCGCCGTTCATGCCGCCGGGAACGCCGTAGCTGCGATGCGTCATTTCGGTCCGGTGCCTCCTGTCGCCGGGGCAGTGATAGAGATCAACATCCTGCACATACGGGAACAGGGCCCCGCGCTCGCAGCCGCGTTTCTTATCTTCGATGGTTGCGGCGGCTCCCGAGACCACGGTGCCGTCCTCTTGCTGCGGCAACTGGACCCAGTCATAGCCTATGCTGGATGAGGAGGCATGTCCATCGTGCCCCCCTACCAGCTTGTCATCGTTTTCCTGGGCGTACATAATCCAGGCCAGCACGAGCTGGTGCTGATTTGACAGGCAAACACTGCCCGCCGCCTGTTTCCTGACACTTCTCAGGGCCGGCATAAGGATACCCATCAACACGGCAATAATCGCAATGACCACCAACAGCTCTATGAGTGTGAAACCGCATCTTCTTTTCATAACGGCACCTCAACACAAACATTAGCTCGCCAAAGCCCGCCTTGTACTAAATAATCAATCACCCTCGACCAACAATCAACCGAAAAGTTCTGTGGAACAGGCAGATTTTACGCCGCAAGGCATTACGTGGAGCGCGGCGACGAAGCAATCTCAAAAATGCACCTGACGCAATTTATTCTTCCGCTGCTTGTCGCGTGGCGATGGGTACATACCCTGCCTCCAGGCCCGGCGGCGGAGTTAGAATCAAGGCCGGGTCAATATCCGCCAGTTTTCCAATCGCCGGCGGCGCCAAGTAGTCGCGGTCTTTTTTCCAGCTCCGGTGGAGTTTTTCCACGCGTGCCTGCAGGCTCTGACGTTCTTTATCCGTTAAATCGGCGTTGAGTAATGCAGGCTGGTCGGCAAATCGATACCAGTAGTACGTCACCACGCTGCCGTCCCCCGGATGCGCCTGGAAAGGTCCTGCCACGGGGCCGGGCTTCTTCCAGCAACTCTCCGGATCGTCGGGAGTGACATAAGGCTCGGACGGTCTTCCGGCCGACGGACTGAAGCTGACCTCGGCCAGTCCGGTTTCGGCCGGAACGTCTTCGGGTTGTACCACAACCCACTGGGCCTTTTTGCCTTCTCCGGCTAAGCGATAGTATTCGGGGAGCGTCACTAATGGTCCGTCCTCAGTGTCTTTTCTCGTCACCAGTTCGTTGTTCCACCGGTAGCCAAAGGTAGTTGAATCGAGCGCCGTGGGATAGGCAAAAGAATCCCAGGCAATACGCACCCTTTGCTCCTTGGGATCGGAGTAATTATAGATTCTCCACGTTGCCCACCCTTGTCCGGTAAACTTATGCACAACGGACTCCTTCGGATCGATGGCGCCGCTGGCCGGGGGGCCGCCTTCGAACCAGGCCTCCACGGCATCCCAGAGCGCCTTCTTGTTATAAGCTGTAATACGGTGAACGACCGCCGATTCGCCCTTCGGCCCTCGCGGAAACGACGTTGGGGCTATTCGAGCGTAAGTATCGCCCTTGCTGTCAGTGGCCTGGGCTCTGGGGACATACTGGGTTTCCATCTGCAGAGCCCTGTTGGGGTTGGCCGGACGGCTGTCCAGAAACATGCCCGCCGTGCGAGGTTCGTCCACAGTCACCTGGGAAAAGAAATAGGGAGTGAAGAAGCTAACCGGGCCCTTGAAGTTTCCTGTGTTCAGAAACAGGGTCCAGCAATGATTACCCGTAGGAACATCTTTTCCGGCAGTTTTGGATTTGGGCTCGGTGAGCGGAAGCGGCAGATACCCGTAGCCCCAAAGCTGGCCGCAGGTACCCTGCTTCAGATTCAGGCCGTCCGGGGGCCAAAGCACCCACGGGCTAAGTTGAGCCACGCCGTACTTGCCTTTCGGTTGATCCCAATCCCTTCCTTTGCCGGCCCCGGGTCCGTTGGCCCATCCACGGAAATTTAACTGCACACCGCCCATGATGAACTTCGGCGTTTCCGTGGCGAATCTCGTATCGCGCCACCAGCCCAGGCCGCCCTCGATATCGGAATACATCCTTTCGATAGGCTTGGGCTTGTCGTTCTTAGCGTGCATCCAGGTGCCGAACAGGCCGGTCTGAAAACGATTCCCCGGGTATTCCTCCAACAAAGGCCATGCCGCCACATACAGGGAGAATCCGCCGCCATACGTTTCCGGAACTCTCTCGTGAGGGACGCCCAGGTATCCGGCCATCTCTCCATCCCGAATGTGATTAGAGGCGCCGATGAGGGGTGTTAGCGGCAAGCAAAACACGAGGGCCAGGCAGGAAATGAACAACGTAAAAAACCTTTTTTTCAACATAAGAGGACCTCCTGTAACTATTTTTCTTTTTTTATTTGCAGCGTCTAACGTATAACTCTAAAAACATACAGCAGACAACGGACATCTGTCAAGCAGGGTTTTCGGGAATTATTCCACGAACGAAAGCTGCGAAAGAGTAACAGGCACGCGGAAACAGCCCTTTTTCACGAACTGAAAAACACCACCGGGACCAAGGAATATCGTGTCTCCATAGTTCTCTCGTTATTCAGGAGATGCTGAATGCCCGGCGGCAGTTGAGAGTCTTGTTCTTCATGTACCAAGAAAGATCATAAAGATCCTGATTACGTTTCACGCATATGCCGTAGATTTCTTCCCACGTTACATGCGAGAATCTCTTCTTGTACTGAGGCTTGAGGATCGAACGGACAGCTCGCACAACTGGCAGGCTTTCAGACTTGCCCCGCCTAATATTCATCACGTGTTGGCTTCTTAGATTTACGACAAACCATCTCTCAATGTGGGCCAACTTAGCCATTGATGCAGCAAAGACGAGATTTCTGAATAGCTGTTCATAAAAGAATCCTTTCTTGTTGGAGAAGTCAAAGATGCTATCGGCATCTATCAGCTTGTTGCCGTTACAGTATCGCTCAATCAAGGCAGCCATGGATTTTGGCTTTTCTCCTTCCTTCACAGGTTTGTCTTTGGCGATTGGATTCTTGCTGCCAAACTTGGCCTCGATACATATAAGAATCTTGCCTGGCACTATTAGCATGATGTCCGGCTCGGTCACGAACTGTTTGATATCCGGTTCTAACTGTTTACGGACTTCCTTGAGAGGCTCATATAGATTGAACCGGCTCTTTGATATGTCGACTTCCAGGCCCCATAAATACAGTTTTACAGTCTGGTCAATTCTCGTTTTGTCAATATGTCCAACGAGACTTCTCAAGGATTCATTTCGTGAGAGCATTTCCGTGAAAACATTAAATGTTACAGCGTCTTCGCTGCTCTCGTAGCACAACCGGGAGGATTCCACTTTGTTGCTTGCTGTAAGAAAATGATCAAGATAGTAATCCGCGTTAAACATGAGATTGCGACGAGTCGATATTGCCAGATCCTGCTCAGATGGGCCGTTGTAATAAACAAAGCCCTCCTTGTGAATGCGTATGCCGTGCTCCGGGCAATACGGCATGTATCTCATTTCGCCCCGGTATCTCATAAACGGCACTTTGTGGTCACGGACATTCGTTGAGCAGTTCTTGACAGGGCATTTGCCTTGCTTGAGCCTCGTGCCAAGCAGGTCATTCTTGAAGAACGATATGGTACATGTTGAACGGTTCATTGGTATCCCCTTTTCTTCTTGGTTTTTATTAGGTACAGTCATTGTTTTCTGTGTACTGTCGCCAGCCATTAATAGGTGGCTGTCCCTGACTGTCCCTTACGGATCCGTGTCAATATCAAATACCAATTTCAAAAATGGTCTAAGTTTTATCAGCAGTAAAACCGATAAAGTCGTTATTGGTATCAATGCAATGAGACATAATAGAATACAGGTCTTTATACTTGTCAGTAAAGTCAGAATTTCTACAGCTATAGCATCCTGTTTTTGTTCGTTTGATTTGAATGCTTTTTCTGTGGTATCCATTTTGTCTTTTCTAAAAACTTAAAACTGAGAAAACTGAAAAACTGAGGGACAATCAACCTATTAAATTTAGGTAACACAATCTTATTAAAATTCTCATTATAGAAAACCTTCCTTCGACGAAATAATCAATTTAAAAAACGATTTTATAAATACATATATCCCTTCGACAACATTTACGGCAGGATAAAGGCATAAATAGTATCTGGATTCCTGCTTCCGCAGGAATGACAAACGAATGATTCAAAGAAGCTTTGCGTTCGGTGTTGTTTTATGCCTTTGTAAATATGATATACAAAAAAGAGTAAAAAGGCAAAAGGAAAAAGGCTAAATAGAATACGGACACAGGAGGCAGAATACAGTAGTGGGGACCAGGGCATCAGACAATCAGGAAGTGGATATCAGAGAATCAGGCTATAAGGCCCTTCGTGGTTCACTCCGTGAGACAGGAAAACCGTCATCTCACGGAGTAAATTCGCGGTTAATTCCTATGTTCTACGGGCTTGTCCAACCTATGGCGTCGAGCATGGGCTGGATTTCGGGATTGGCCATGAACAAATTCCAGCACAACTGCGTGCGGTAGTTCTCGATCATAATCACAATCGGGCCCTGGTCGATTGCTATATAGCCGGGCGCGAACCAGTTCTGCGAAAGATTAAAGGCATCGACGAAACCGAACGGCCCCCATAAATTCTCGCCGTACGTGTAGTAGAATTCCTTCAGGGTCGCAATAGACTCATCAGGCACATAAGGCATAGCGCTTAGTGCGGCGGTAGGAGCGATAGTACCGTTGTCGCTCGTAGGTGAATGGGCACTGTAGCCCCACGGATTAAAGCTGGCGGTTAAGCCCCATACCAGGTCACTATATCCGGCATGTCCGGCGGGATTTTCAATACAATATGCACGGTTAATCAGAGAGATATTCCGGCTGTTATCGAAATAGTTACAATAAGCATCGCTCTTATCACGCGGGTCAAAGCCCATGTGGGTATAATGGGTGAAGAACAGCGACCCTCCCATTTCCGGGCCTACCGGCTGAACATAATCGTAGTACGTATTACCATTGGTGTAGTCGTCCGAACCAGCCCAGCCATTGTAATAGCAGGCCGCCGGTATCGGATGCGTCGGCGAGGCAATCGCCAGCAGGTAGGTAATCATACACTCATTATAGCCGGTTACGGGGTGATTCATCTGCCACCCGTAATTCGGCGAGAAGTGCCAGTACAGCACTTCACTGTCCGGATGCTGGAGATACCAATCCCATTCGACCTGCTCCCACATCCGGGTGGCTCTGTCGCGGATTTCCGTCTCGACGGGATCGTTCGGATCATCGAAGTATTGCCGCACCGTGAGCATGCCCTGTATCACGTATGAGGTTTCGACCAAATCGCCACCGTCATCAAATTCGCCGAAGGGTTTCGTCTCGCCTGTGGCGCCGTTAATCCAGTGCGACCAGGCGCCATGGTAACGAGCAACATTTTCCTCCAGGAATGTCAAAACCTGCAGGACGCGGCCGGCAGCCTCCGTGCGGCTGACGAATCCGCGCTCGGCCCCGACGCATATCGCCATCAAACCCATGCCTGTACCGCCGGAAGTGCAGGTATCGGTGCTGTGACCTAATTGATATCCTTCTCTCGCCAGTCCGCTTACCGGGTGTCCGTAATCCCAGAAGTACCTGAAGACGGC
This sequence comes from Phycisphaerales bacterium, assembly GCA_003533825.1. Classification (GTDB taxonomy): domain Bacteria; phylum Planctomycetota; class Phycisphaerae; order Sedimentisphaerales; family Anaerobacaceae; genus JAFGPJ01. Next base: position 942 of record DQCG01000086.1, on the reverse strand, counting down.
TTGCTGTACGGAAGTCATAAGCTGCTCATCGGTCATCGCATAAGATGTTGCCGAAACGATATTCGAAGGCCCGGACTGCCCGCCTTCAAGTATCGCTACAGAAGTTACGTAATAGTAGTACGTCCGGTCATTCTGGCCGAAAAAGTCGCTGTAAACAGAGAACGGATGCGGCGAATCGTTCAGCTTAGTAAACGGGCAATCGTTGGAATCGGCGCGATAAATATTATAGCCGGCCAGATTCGGATCCGTATCGAATTGCCATTTCAGATCGATTCTGCTGTCATGACCGACGGCGGTCACGTCGTTGGGAGCCGGCGGTGGAGGCGGCGGAGGTGGAGCAATCGGTTCGGGATTCGCCAGAGCGACAATTTCATCGGCAGTCAGTGCGAGGTTATAGATACGCACTTCATCGATGTAGCCGTTCCAGAAGCGATTCTTCGCCTGTCCGTTTTCGCCGATAAGGACTCTGCTCCATTTGCTGTTTATGCTGCCCCGAACCGATTTGGAGTTAATGCTATTACCGTCTTGATAAATGTAGAGCTCCGAGCCATCGTACACCCCGGCGATGTGATGCCAGTCTTCGTCGTTCACATCGTCGCTGTAAACTTCCGGCCAGCCCCCTCCTGTCAGGCCAAGACAGAGAAATCCGATTCTATTGTCATCGCGTGTCCTTGCCAGTACCCAGTCGTCCCCTTTGGTAATTATAGCGTTCCAGTTTCTGTCGAACGCGTGGACCTTTATCCAGCATGCGACCGTGATTGCTTCGGTGAATGTAAGGGATGGATCCTCGCCGACGTCTATATAGTCGCCGTCACCGTCGAAGCTCAGACACCAGCCGCGATTCGGGTCATCCATCCAGGTTGGATCTCCGAAGAGTATACCATGGTTGCTGCCGGCCGCGTCGTTGGCGTCACCGTCCAGTTGCCAGTAGCCGACAAGATT